>JAQNCM010000153.1 GCA_029237615.1 Mucilaginibacter sp. | reverse complement strand
GCCTTCTTCGGTTTAGCGGAAGCACCGGCTGCACCATCCACAGTCGTGCCGTTGGTTGTATTTGAAGCGACCGGGCTAGCAGCGTCACCAGCATTTGCGCCGACCGGCTGTTTCGCCGGCCGTCCTTTCTTTCCTTTTCGTTCGTTCGTCGGCGAAGCGGCACCACCGGCAGCGGCACCGGCGCTTTTGCATTACAATGGGCCGTTGCAGCGGGCTGCCAGGTATTTGTAACATCGGGCACGGGCGAGAAAATTGAACGCGCAAAACAACTTGGTGCAGCAGCAGGGGTAAATTATAAATCGCAGGATTGGGCGGGACAACTACAGCACCTGGCAGGTGGCTTTGACATAATCATTGACAGTGCTTTGGGCGATGGTTTTGCTAAGTTTCCTGAAATTTGCAACCCGGGTGGTCGCATTGTATTTTTTGGAGGAACAGCGGGCGGCGTGCCGGCCTTAGACGGGCGTAAAATATTCTGGAAGCAATTGCAAATACTGGGCACTACGATGGGTACTACCGAAGAATTTAAAGCGATGGCTGATTTTTTAGAACAACACAAGGTGATACCAGTAATTGATGAAATATTTCCGTTGACTGAAGCGCAAAAGGCTGTTGATAAAATGGCTAACTCATCGCAATTTGGTAAAATTGTTTTGCAGGCGTAGGGTATGCTTAACTTAAAGGCTGAAGCAATAAAATGGGAGCTGCCGGATACGGCTACTTTCTTTTTTTCGGAGACATCAGGCAAAAAAATCCAATATAAAGCCGGGCAGTTTATTACGCTGGTATTCACCCATCATGATGAAGAGATCCGCAGGTCATATTCATTAAGCTCGTCGCCTGATGATGAATTGTTATCCGTCACCGTTAAACGGATAGAAAATGGTGAAATATCGCGTTACCTGTTAACCAAAATTAAACAAGGCGATGTATTACAAGCGGTTGAACCTGCCGGGCGATTTATTATAACGGGCTTTGAAGAAGAAAAAGACATCCTGCTCTTTGCTGCCGGAAGCGGTGTTACACCCATATTTTCGCAGCTTAAATACATACTAAATCGCGAAGGCAAAAGCAGGTTCACCCTTGTTTACAGTAATCAAAATGAAAGCACCATATTGTTCAAGGATGAGTTAAATACGCTGGCATTAAAATATCCTGAAAGGTTAAAGATCATTCATTTATTGAGCAGTGAGGCCAACAGGCTTAATAACCTGGTGGTTGAACGATTGGTAAAGCAATATGTATCAGACTTAAATAAAGCGGAAATTTATACCTGCGGTCCTTTCACCTATATGCGCATGATACGGCTCACCCTGTTTTTTATGGGATTGGAGCCTTCGCAGATCCGCAAGGAAAACTTCGTATTGGAAACGGTGCCGGTTAGCCCGGTTGTAATCAGCTACCCTCCACGCCGGGTCAGGATCCATTTTAAAAATGAAACTTACGATCTTGTAACAGGCGAAAATCAATCTATTTTGCAAGCGGCATTACAAAATAATATCCAGCTGCCGTATAGCTGCCGCGTGGGTGATTGTTCAACTTGTTCGGCGGTCTGCAAAAGCGGCAAAGTGGAAATGGTTAAAAATGATGTATTGACGGATGCAGACCTGGCTGCGGGATGGATACTAACCTGTACCGGCCATGCTTTGACCGACGATGTGGTGATTGAATATTAGGTGAAAGGTAAAAGGCGAAAGGTGTACAATATTACAATGACAGTATCACTCCACCAATTACCTGGTGCCCATTACGGTATACCCCGTTAAGGCGTGTGTTATCAACCTGGCCGCTGGCTAAATATAGCTGGTCGGTGCCATTTCCTGTTTGCCAGTTATAGTAGTTATAACCTATATTTAAAGCAATATTTCTGGTTATGCTGAAAGCCAACCGTGCATTCGCATTTATTCCATACCCTTTTGCAACATGTTTGTAGCTAACCGGATGCTGAAACTCATTGATCAGGTTCCAATTGCCCTGCGCTGTGTAATTATCCTGGTTATAGGTAACATCTCCCATTAATTTTAAGCCGCGCCAAATTTTTAAGGACGAGGTCACTTTTATAAAGGGGCCATTCCAATGTGCAAAATAACTGCTGTTTAAGCCGGGAAACTGGCCGGTAAGATCAACCAAATATAAATTTTGCACATTACCGCCATAGCCGGCATACGGAACAAGGCTGAATAATTTATTATTAAAAATAACATACCCTGCCCCGGCAGACCATGAACTGGTATTTCCCTTATTATCGCTAAAGTTTCCGGTATAGGTAGGCGAAGTACGGTTATCACCCTGATAGTCCATATCGTTCACGGAGCCGGAAGTTACCGATAGCCGGTTATAACCAGCAAAAAGCGAAAAACGGCGCCACGCATTCCATTGCACGGCGGCGTTGTAATTTTGGCCGCTAATATTTTTCCATTTGAGTTCTGAAAACACATTGGGATTTTGACCATTGCTGTTCCCGGCGATTGACCAGTGGAAATCTTCCTTTTGCGAGCCTGTTGACAGCGACAATTGCAGCTTCTTTTCGATATCCTGAGCCTGTAGAACGGGCACATTATGCAAGATGATCAATATCAATAAACAGACTTTTATAAACTTGATCATCTAAAGCAGCTGACAAATAAAAAGCAATCGGATCGTATTTATTTGGCTTTATATACCCTCACGTAGTCAACGTACATACTTGCCGGAAACACACTGGTATCTACATATTGACCGGGGAAATCGCCGCCAACTGCCATATTTAACAAAATGAAGAACGGATTTTGAAAAGCACCTGTGTTATTGATGTTATTGGCGATATTGCCCGTTACAAATAGCACGCCATCCACATACCAGTTGATGGAATTTTTGTCCCAGGCCACTGCATAAACGTGATAACTATCCAGGTTGCCCACGGTGGTGGTTTGCCCGTATTGAACATGACCCCCGCCGCCGTTCCAGTGCATGGTGCCATAAATTATGCTGGAGGCGTTAACGTGTTCCATAATGTCAATTTCGCCGCAGGTTGGCCATGATACTGTTGTAATATTCGTTCCCATCATCCAAAACGCAGGCCACAGCCCTGCACCAAGCGGTAATTTTATCCGCGCCTCAATAAGGCCATACTGTGCAGACACCTTATTCAGCGTTGTCATCCTTGCAGAAGTGAAAAGTTGATTCCCGTTTTGTTCCCGTTTTGCGGTAATTACGAGGTTGCCATTTGCAACCGTTGCATTTGCCGATTTGTAATATTCCTGTTCGTTGTTTACGTTGAGGTTGCCCAGGTCAAAATTCCATTTGGTGGTATCCACTTTGGTACCGCTAAATTCGTCGGACCAAATCATTGTATACTTTGTAGTATCCAGCGATGCTGTGCCAGTGGTGGTAGTGGTGGTTGTAGTAGTAGTAGTAGTAGTAGTAGTAGTAGTAGTACCAGCAGGATTGTCCTTTTTGCAGGAAGCTGACAAAATAACAAGCACCAGTCCTAAACTGATGCTTGTTATAAGTTTAAATCGTTTTCTCATAATAATTGGTCTGCTAAAGATAACCATTTATCATTAAAAATGTTCGGTTACTGGTTTACCCTGAAAGACTCCCAGCCCGATGCGGTTGCACGGTTACAAGTCATTGGCTGTGTGCCGTTTTCACTTGAAATATATTTGCCATTGCTGCCCTGTAAAGTTATTGTACCATCGGCATTTGTTCCCCATGTAAAAGTTTCCCATGCGCCAACGCTGGTTCTGTTGCAGGTAATGGCTTGTGTGCCGTTTTCGCTGGATACATATTTGCCCATGCTTTGTAATGCAACTTTGCCACCTCCTTCATCAACCACTACAAATTGCTCCCATGCACTGGCAGTCGGACGGTTACAGTTCATAGGTGCCGTGCCGTTTTCACCGCTAACGTACTGGTTATTAAAACCTTTTAAAGTAATGGTTTGCCCAATAGGCGGCCCATTTGAGTTAACTGCTTTGTAAACACGTACATAATCAACAAGCATATTTGTTGGTAATGAGCCATTATCAATGTTGTTGCCCGGCAAATCTCCACCTATAGCCAGGTTAAGAATGATGTAAAAAGGCAACTGAAACGCACCTGTGTTGTTAATGTTATTGGCGATATTACCGGTAGCATATAAAGTGTTATCAACATACCAATTGATACTTTGGCTATCCCATTGTACTGCGTAAACGTGAAAGCTGCCGGGAGTAGTGTTGATACTGCTGCCATATTGCACATGGCCATTTCCGCCGTTCCAGTGCATAGTACCTAAGATGGTGCTGGAGGTGTTTACATGTTCCATTATATCAATTTCGCCGCAAGTAGGCCATCCAACCGAATTTATGTTAGTTCCGAGCATCCAGAAAGCAGGCCAGGTACCGTTTACCATTGGCAACTGGATTCGTGCTTCAATCCGGCCATATTGTACCGAAAACTTCCCGGAAGTGTTTAATTTGGCCGATGTATATGGCTGGCCGCCTACGCTCTGCTGCCTTGCAGTGATTACCAGGTTACCGCCGGACACTGTAGCATTGGCTGCCTGGTAATATTCCTTCTCATTATTAACCCCGGGATTGCCATTATCTATGTTCCATTTTGAACCGTCTACCCCGGTTCCATTAAATTCATCCGACCATACCAGCTGGTAAGTAACTGCCCTGGACGCGGTTGTTTGTGATTCGGTATTGACCGCAGTGCCGCCCTTTAAGGTGCTTAGGTCCTTTTTGCAGGAACTAACCAGTCCTACCAGTACCAGTAACATAACGGCACCGGCTAAAAATTTTAAGAGTTGTGTTTTCATAATTTAGTTTATTAGTTTGACATTTGATTGGTTTGCTTATTTATTAACCCCGAATGATTCCCATCCAGATGCTGTCGGCCGGGTACAGGTCATCGCCTGCATACCATTTTCGCTCGAAATAAAGCTGCCGTTACTTCCCTGAAGCGTTATAGTACCGTCCGGATTTACGCCCCACGTAAATTGTTCCCAGGCGCCGTAACTGGTGCGGTTACAGGTTATAGGCTGGGTGCCATTTTCGCTGGATACATATTTACCCATACTTTGCAAGGCCACTTTACCATTACCGGCATCGACCACTAAAAACTGTTCCCATGTGCCGGGAGTGGCACGGGTACAGGTCATTGCTGCTGTACCATTTTCGCCGCTCACGTATTTAGCGTTGAAGCCTTTAAGCGTAATAGTTTGCCCGATAGGTGCGCCGGAGCCGCTTGATTGCGTACCGGCCCACTTAAATGTTGCAACTGCGCCAGCCGGCAACGTATAAGTAAAGGATTCAGCACCCCATTTAATTTTAAAGGTTTGACCTGATGACGCTGTGTTAAGGGCTACTACTACCTTTGTTCCATCAGGATTTTTAAAGGCTACATCCTGAATACTTGATGAAAAAGTATTTGATGAGATACGTACAGCACCTGCCCTAACAAATTCCGAAGCATGTGCAACAGTATAGTACGCAGTATTACGCGTGTAATTGTTACCGGATATGGTAACCGCGCCCAGGCAGGTAGAACAGCCCCCGGATGTATGCGGGTTATAATTTGGATCGGCTGCAAGGTTCCATTCCAAAACAACACGACTCCAATTGCGCGGGGCGCCAATAATTAAATTATTTACATGCCATGAAAGGTCGCCGCCAAAATTGCCCGGTCCGCCAATGTACTGCTCTGTAAAATAAACGTTTTTGCTTGGGTAAGCGTTATGAACCGTAGTTAAAGCGCTTATATCGCCTCCATATAAATGGAATGCAGAGCCGTCAACATAAGGATTTGCACCCGCATCACCCAAAACAGCTTCGGGATAACCCGGCTGGTCGCAGTTGTGATCGTAGGCTATAATCTTCGTACTGATACCGTTTGATGCAAACTGGGGGCCTAAATTATTTTTAATAAAGTTGGCCTCTTCGTTGGATTGCATCGTCATTGCCGGGTTATTATTGGCATTTAATGGTTCATTTTGCGGGGTAACTGCATAAATATTTATTCCCTGCGCCTGCATTGCCTGAATGTATTTTACAAAATACCGGGCATAGGCATCGTAATAGGCCGTGTTTAAGCTGCCGCCCGTAAACCCACCGTTACCGGAAGTGCCGGTTTTCATCCATACCGGCGCTGTCCATGGTGTGGCCAGTATTTTAATGGATGGATTTATCGCGATGATTTTCTTCAGCACCGGTACCAGGTCGGTCATTTCCTGGCTGATACTGAAATGAGTAAGATTAACATCTGTTTGACCGGATGGCATATCGTCGTACGTAAAATCAGAAGAGCTCAGATCTGATGCGCCGATAGTGATGCGTACAAAGCTTGACCCCACATGGCCCGAAGCTGTTGAAAAGATGTCATTCAAAAAAGTGCTTTGATTTGTACCCAGGCCATTAACTAAAGAGGCACTGCCGCCGGTTAAACAATAACCAAAGCCGTCAATGGTTTGATAAGTGGTGTTTTCATCAACGGTAATAGTGATAGCATTACTACCTGCATCGGCCGCAAAGTTGACGTTGCCTTGTTGTGCCAGCAGCTTACTTTGATCTGCTGTTGTTTCCCATACATTAACCGTTTCGTTAGCGGCCCTTGACACCGTGCCGGTAGTTGTGCTGGTCAGGTTGGACGTTGTTTTTGACAGATCCTTTTTACAGGAATAATAGAATATTGCCGTCAGCATTAAAAATACCGTCAGTAATTTCAGTTTGTAGTTTGTTCTCATAAAATATGTCTATTAAATTGGTTTAAAGCATATAATGAATCATAAAAACCATCACAGCAAATGCATACGTGAATAGCTTTTGATTAACCTTTACTTAAAGAAAATCAAGCACAAATTTTGAAGGGGAAACAAAAATGCATTGATGATTTTCTGTCAAGCAGGTACTGTTTTGGTTTAGTTTTGGTTTTACTGGTAATACAAATCTATGTTAATTTATAGATAAAAAACAAATAAATATTTCATAAATAACTGATTAATAATAAATTACATAAATTTCAATACGCTTCAAACACATTGTAATCACTTCGTTACAAGCGTATAAGGATAGGTTTGGTGACAAGCAATGAGTATTTGTGATACGCTTGCTTCACACATTAATTTTTACGAAAAATTGGGGAGTCAGAAAGTCGGTAAAGTCCGAAAGGCTGGAGAATTAATAGAGGGAGGTTCTTATTATTGGTCGGAGTCCTAATGTTTTTACCTTAATTTTTCTTTCGGACTTTCCGACTTAATTATCTCCGTCAATAACGAGTTTGCTCCAGCCCTTGTCACCTGCATTTTTGATCTCTTTCTTTTTGGCTTCCATTACCTTTTTAATACGGGAACTGTAAGCCCAGCAGGT
>JAQNCM010000152.1 GCA_029237615.1 Mucilaginibacter sp. | reverse complement strand
CTCATTAACCAGGGGATGATACAGGGAAGAAGCAACTTCGTGTACAGGCTGATAGATGAGTTGGGGCGTGGCACCAATACCTTTGTTTCGCATGGACTGATCAAACAATTCAAAACATCGCCATTGCATGTTGATGTTAATATTGTTGAAAATGATATATTGAATATAGAGAAGTTCAAAAAATCAAGGCCCGAGTATGCAGATGCTGAATTGATACTCGAACACGGAAAATATGTATGCGGCGTTGAGATCGAAAAAATGTCAAAATCTAAGTTCAACGTGGTTAACCCCGATGACCTGATTGAACGCTATGGCGCAGATACTTTGCGCATGTACGAGATGTTTTTAGGTCCGTTGGAGCAAAGTAAGCCATGGAATACAAATGGCATTGAAGGGGTATTTAAATTTCTGCGTAAATTCTGGCGGTTGTTTCATAACGAAGCCTGGAAATTCAGTATATCAAATGATGAGCCAACCAAAGCCGAACTAAAATCGCTCCATAAGATCATCCGCAAGGTGGAAGAAGACGTAGAGCGCTTTTCGTTCAATACTTCAGTATCGAGCTTTATGATAGCGGTGAATGAGTTAACCGATCTTAAATGCAACAAGCGCAGCATATTGCAGGATATGGTGATCATCCTTTCACCTTATGCTCCACATATTTGCGAAGAATTATGGACCCAGCTCGGTAATGAAGCTGGTACTTTATCCTATGCCACTTACCCTAAATTCAATGCAGCTTATCTTGTTGAAGATGAGTTTTCGTATCCCATTTCCATCAACGGTAAAACGAAAATGAATCTTAATATTTCTTTAAGCCTGGAGCCCAAAGATATTGAATCTCATGTTTTAGCAGATGCAGGAGTTCAAAAGTACCTGGGTGGGGCTGCTCCTAAAAAAGTGATCGTAGTTAAAGGACGTATTGTGAATATTGTACTTTAAACACTAAGCGCTGTCTCTAATTAATTGCATTTTAAGTTAATCGGCAAAATATTGCCAGTTAAGATGTAACATTTTTTGTTTTTTTTCCTCCAATTACCAAAATCACGATTAAATGAAACGTTTTTACATATTTATTACAATTATTTTTTCCTTTTTAACAGCCAGTGCACAGTATGGCGGCGGTTCGTCCGTAGTAGGAAAAATATCAGGAACTGTTGTTGATTCTGTCACTAAGCAACCAATGGATTATGTGCCTGTCAGCATATTCAAAACTGGCGGTAAAGCCGTCATAAATGGAGTTGTAACAGATTCCAAAGGAAATTTTAGGATAGACAATATACACCCCGGAAGTTACAGACTAAACGTAAGTTTCATGGGTTATCCCGCGAAAAATGTAACAGAGGTTGTAACCACTGATTCAAAACCGGACAAAAATATCGGAACAGTTTTATTGGCGCCAAGCAGAAAAATGCTTAAAGAAGTGGTTGTTACAGGCCAGGCTAACCTGATAGAAAATCACATTGATAAAATTGTTTATAATGCTGATAAGGATCTTACTGCAACAGGCGGGAATGCCGGCGATGTGCTTCAAAAAGTTCCTATGGTGTCAATGGACCTGAATGGTAATGTAGCTATCAGGGGTGATCAAAATGTGAAGGTACTTATCAACGGCAAGCCATCGGGCGCTACCTCTGCAAGCTTAGCTGATGTGTTGAAAACCATTCCTGCAGCGCAGATCAAGTCGATTGAAGTAATCACTTCACCATCTGCAAAATATGATGCGGAAGGTTCTGCCGGAATCATCAATATCATCACCAAACAAACAAATATTTCAGGCTTTAGCGGATCTATCAGCGGCGGTGTGGGTACCCGTCAAAATAACGGCAACCTTAATCTTAATTATAATAAGAACAGGTTTAGCTTATCCATAAATGCAGGCGGTAACCTTACATGGCCGCAAACGTCCATAACTAATTTCAACCAGGATTTTCAAAACGGAAACAGGCATATAGTTCAAAATTCAGCAGGTACAAGCCGTGTTAAAAGATACGGAACCATCAGTTCTGTTACTGCTAATTATGATTTTAACGCTTATAACCAGCTTTCGTCTACCTTCAGGTATAATAAGGGGGGCTTTAATACTAATTCTTTAACTAATGCATCAAAAACAAACTATAGTTATCTGAATAATCCCGATTCTACTTATTCATATACTACCAACGGCCAAAGCCATAATTCAATCAGCGGGTTTGACTGGACATTAGATTATACCCATAAATTTAATAAAGACGGTACGCATAACATTATCTTTTCGGGTGAATGGAGCCACAGCAGTGTGGTCACAGATTTTGCCAATATTTTTACCCCCGAAAAACTGATTGATCAAAAGCAAAATATAAACGGGATAAATAATGAATATACAATACAGGCCGATTATACCGTGCCGGTAAATAAAATGCTTAAGATAGAGGCCGGAGGTAAAGAGGTTATCAGGCGATTAAGCGCTGATAACCAATATTTCGATCCAACCAATGGTTCTTTCGTTTATGATCCCCTGAATTCAAGTACTTACAATTATAATCAGAATGTTACTGCAGGTTATACCGTATTAACGTTTACCCTGCCAAAGAGTTATTCTATACTCGCGGGCGCAAGGGTAGAAAATACCAGCATTCATGGGGTTCCTCAAAGTGCGGGTCAAACAAATCTTACGCCCTTTAACAACGATTATTTAATTTACATCCCAAGTTTAACCCTGCAAAAGCAAATATCTGCAACACAAACGATAAAGTTAAGTTACAGCAAACGCATTACCAGGCCAAGTCTTACTTTTCTTAACCCTTACTTAAGTAAAACAAACCCTTTGGCCGAAACAGAAGGTAATCCATCTTTATCGCCGGAAGTATCGCAATCATTTGAATTAAATTACAATACTTTTATAAAATCTTCGCTAATAAATGCTTCCGTTTATTACAGGCACATTACCGGGGTGATCGAGAACATTGCGCAACCTATTGCGGTTGACCCTACAACAGGCTTAAATGGTACTTTAACCCAATACCATAACGCGGATGTGAACAACTCGTGGGGATTTAACTTTTTCACGTCGGTTAATCCTATCAAAATGTTAACGGTACGTACCAATATAAATGTTTATACCTACAGCCCGTCTCCATATGCGGCTTATAGCTATTATTTTACGAATACACAAACCAGGGTTCAATATAATATTTTCCTGAGCGTGTCGGCTAATTTGCCGAAGGATTTAATAGCTGAATTATTTGCGGTTGAAAATTCACCGCGATATACCTTACAGGGCCAAAGCCCTTCGTTCAGTATATTGGGCTTGGGGGTAAAGAAGCAAATATTCAATAAAAAAGCTTCCATCGGTATCAATACACTCGAGCCATTTAATAAATACAAAAACTTTGATTCGAGAACAACAAGTCCGGGTCTGATACAAACAAGTCATTTTGCATTCCCTTTCCGTTCGGTGGGCTTAACATTTAGCTACAGCTTTGGTAAGCTAACATTTGCCACTCCTAAACAAAAGAAAGGCGATGTTGACGAGGAAAAACAAGACCAGAGCGGCTCACCTGGCGGCGCTCCTTCAGGCGGAAGATAGTATTTAATAGAAGCAAGATTATAAGAGACAGGAATCAAGCGATTGGTTCCTGCTTTGTCTTTTCTTTGCCTTTTGCTGGTGTAACCCGCTTTTGCCTTTGTTTTGTCTTCAGCAAACCGCAAATATGTATTGTACACACAGACAGTAGTGTACTTGTTGGCGATAACACCAACAAGGGCGAAAGCCTATTTGTCATTGGCAACGTAGTGAAGATTCTTCTGCGCTTGACAGGTATGCAGGATACCTTCATAAAAAGATCCTTAGCTCTCGCTCTGAATTACCCTGTTCAGAGCGACAAACAAAGAATTCCTGCTTCTTAAATCTTACAGTCTTGCTTCTAATTCAGGCATCTACATCAATTCCGATCTGTTTAAGTAATAACGATGCGTTAAAGGTTTTGCACTCGCCATGCTTAATTTTGTAGTCGAACAGCATTTCGCCGTCTTTTACCTGGATGTCAAAATAAAAATTCCGGATATAGTCGGGATAGGTTTTTTCCAGTTCGGCTATTTGCAGGTCGTGGGTTGCTACCATTCCGACAGCCTTTTTTCTTATCAATTGTTCAATTACCGCTTTTGAGCCGAGGTATTTATCAACCGAGTTGGTGCCCCGTAGCATTTCGTCAATCAAAAAGAAAACTTTTTCATCCTGAACCGCCTTTAAAAGCATTTGAAGGCGGTCAAGTTCAGCTTTAAAAGTCGACGTGCTTTCATTTAACGAATCCTTAATACGCATATAGCTTAATATCTGCATTACAGATACTTTCATATCACTGGCACAAACAGGTGCTCCGCAAAGAGCAAGTACCGTATTAATGCCAACGGTGCGCAAAAAGGTGCTTTTGCCAGCCATGTTTGACCCGGTGATGATGTCAATTTTAAAGGTATCATCCAGCTCGTAATCGTTTTCAATTCTTTTATTAATGCTGATAAGCGGATGGGTCAGGTTTTTAGCGGTAAGCGTATAATTACCATTATTCAAAATCACCGGGAAGCACCATTCGGGGTAATTACCAGCAAGGCTGCTAATACTTATCAATGCTTCAAACTCAGCTAACACATCAAAAGCAGCCTCCAGGTTTTCGTGGTTATCGCGTTTCCAGTTCTCAATAGCGATGATCTGGCGGATGTCCCAAAGAAAAATAAAATTTATTATACCGCCTACTATCAGATTTAAATGGTAATTGAGCTTATCTATCAGTGCAGCTAATTGTTTTATTTGGGCAGATGTCTGACCTTCCTTTAGCTTGTTTATCAATTCCGCACAATAGGGAGCCTGCCATTGTTCTTGTTCGAGCTTTTCAAAAACAACTGCATAATTCCCTAACGTTTGCCCAATCTTGCCGGCAATCATATCGGCTTTTTTTATATACTCAGCCTTTAAGGATACAATAGCCAGGTTACCAAGCCCTATTAGTATACCGATAGTGTTTAATAGGTGATAAAAATATCCTCCTGTAAACACAGCAAGCAATAAATAAGGGGTTAGTTTGCTATAGATGTTCAACCATTTCTCACCTGAAAGATTTAACGGAGTTTGCAGATATTTAAAAAGCATTTGCAATTGGTTCACCTCTTCTTTTTTTGCAAAAAGTAACCGGGCCTGCAAATCCAGCTTCCAATCGGTTTTTGAGGATAGCTCCTTTACTGCATCCTGCCTTAGCTGGATGGTTTCCTTTTTAGCAGGTGCGTTCAACCAGTTTGCCAGCTTATTATTGCCGGAGGGCGTTGCCGCTCTGTTAACCAATTGAAATAAGGATGCATGGCCATAAATATCCAGGTCGGCACTGTAGTAATGCCCATCGCTGGCAAAACAACTGCCGTTATCATAAATGTTAGTGTAGTTTAATATGCTGTCGGTCTCGTTTTCGGTGATTTTTTTCAGGTCCAGGTTATATTGCTTTTGCTTTTCAAAAAAGCTCTGGCGTGATACCAGCCACATAAAACCAAACATCAGCAAAATAAAAGCGACTGCCAGGATGGTAAAATCATTTCGTAAAATAGCAAAGCTGGTGGCTAAAATAATTAACGCGAAAATGCCCAATCGCAGCAATGAATAAGTATTGGCCAGTTTTTTATATTTATCAGCCTCGGCGGTTGCAAAGGCTATTCTTTGCCGGTAATTGTTAATGATATTTTGTTCCACTATATTTTGTCCTAACGTTGAAATGTTGTAATGTTGAAAAATCTTTTACCCGACGGTGTAACATTACAACTTTGCAACATTACAACATTTCAACAACTTAATGAAAATCACTTTTATAACCGTTGGCAAAACCGAAGATGCTTATTTAAAAGAGGGCATTGATAAGTATGTTAAGCGCTTAAAACACTATACCAAATTAACTATTATCGAAATTGATGAGCTTAAAAATACCAAAGCCCTTACCCGCGAACAGCAAAAAGTCAAAGAAGCAGAGTTGATCCTAAAAAAAATAGCTCCTGCCGACAACGTAGTACTGCTCGACGAAAAAGGAACGGAATTATCGTCGCAGCAATTTGCATCCTTTATCGATAAAAAGGCACTTGGATCAGTTGCTAACCTGGTTTTCATAGTAGGCGGCCCTTATGGATTTGATGTCACTGTTTATCAGCGTGCCAACGACAAGCTATCTTTGTCAGCCATGACGTTTTCGCATCAAATGGTACGACTGTTTTTTATTGAACAGCTATACCGTGCTTTCACCATTTTAAAAGGAGAGCCTTATCATCATGAGTGAGGTGGTGAGTACGAGCAAGGAAAGGGAGTCAGTAGAAGCGTGAACATTGCAACTGGTAGACATACGCTGACCACTCACCATTCCGCATTCACCATTTCATCTTTCACTAGTCATTAAAAATTAATTAAATTTGCAGCATGTCAGCAGGTCACGATCATTCTCATGGTCATTCCCATTCTCATCATCACCATGATCATACGCCAAAACTTGATCATTTAAACACGGCATTTATTGTCGGTATCATTTTAAACTCTGCTTTTGTGATTATAGAAGTTGTGATGGGGCTGGCAACCCGTTCGCTCTCTTTACTAACTGATGCAGGGCATAATCTGAGTGATGTTGCCGGCCTTGCGCTTGCACTGCTTGCTTTTAAGCTAACCAAGGTAAACGCAACCAAGCAATATACTTATGGCTATAAACGGTCAACTATTATTGTGTCGTTTTTTAATGCACTGGTACTGTTTGTCGCAGTTGGCTTTATAGGTTATGAAGCGATATTGCGTTTTATGAATCCTGAAAAAGTTGAAGGCGGCACCATGGCCTGGGTGTCATTAATTGGTATCGGCATAAATGCAATTACCGCATGGCTTTTTGTAAAGGATAAGGACACCGATTTAAACGTAAAAGGAGCTTATGTCCACATGGCAATGGATGCTATTGTATCGTTCGGTGTAGTAGTGTCCGGTTTAATTATTTACTTCACCCACCTTTACTGGATTGATAGCGCAGTGAGTTTAATTATCGCCATAGTGATATTAAGGGGCACCTGGAGCCTGCTTAAAGACAGCTTGCGGCTGGAAATGGATGGTGTGCCAAAGGAAATGAACCTTGAAAAAATTAAAGCCGAGCTTTTAAAAGGTAAAGGTGTAATTGATGTGCATCACATGCACGTTTGGGCGTTAAGCACTACTGAAAATGCATTAACCGCTCATTTGGTTATTGACCCGGCCTTCGTTTCAGCTTTTAACGATATTAAACTCGATCTGAGGCATCGCCTGGAACACCTGGATATTAACCACAGCACCTTTGAGCCTGAATTTAGTGATGAGGAATGTAAAAAGCAGGATTGCTAAAAATAACAAGCAGCGCATTTTAATAATGCATCGTACTAAGGTGGCTCCTATCTTTGGAGCTAATGAAAGGGAGGTATCCGTTGCTGTAAAAACTGGTTGTTTACAGTATAAAAGAGAGAAGCTGGCCCTGTGAGGAGCCAACTTCCAAATAATTATTCAGTTTTTTTAGCGGCTGGTTTTTTAGCTTTTGCCTTAGGTTTGACAGTAGTTACTTCGGCTTCTTCAGGCTTTGTAGCTTCTGTAGCAACCGGTGTTTCTTCAGCTACGGGCGCTTCTTCGGCAACCGGAGCTCCCGGGTCTTTTTCATTAAAAAGAGGCAACTCACTAAGGATATGATACCAGCCAAGCACCTTTTTCATATCCGACGCATACACCTTTTCTTCATCATGGTCAGGTGCCACCTCTCTGAAAAATTCCCTGAGCTTTTTTCCATCCGCTTTCGTGTCTGGTACATTTGAGGCGCTTTTCATCCGCTCAAAAACGTCTGTCAGCTTTATATCGCCGTCCAGGCCAAAAAGGGTGATCTCATTTAGGGCCGCTAGCTTTGCGGTCGATAAATTAGCAACTAATTTGGTTTTTTGAGCATCGAGGCTCTCCAGTATATACCCGGTTTTATTTTGTGCCAATGCCCTCCAAAGTCCCGGCTTTCCTGAAACGGCAACAATTCCCTGTAAATTCATTTATATATTTTTATTGTGAGCAGAGTGGTCAAATAGTAAGTTTAAGTGCTTACCACTGATTATTAGTCACTTAATCCTCAATTACCTCAATTCCTAAAATCTTATCGCCTTTAGCAATGGCGTCAACTACGTCAACGTTTTCAATTACTTTACCAAATACGGTGTGATTCCTGTCTAAATGCGCAGTATTAGCACGGCTATGGCAGATAAAAAATTGTGAACCACCAGTGTTACGACCCGCATGCGCCATTGAAAGCACGCCACGGTCGTGGTACTGATTTTCTCCTGTTAACTCGCAATCAATTTTATAACCAGGGCCACCTGCGCCTGTACCTGTTGGGTCGCCACCCTGTATCATAAAATTAGGAATGACACGGTGAAAGATGACATTGTCGTAGAAACCTGATTTAGCTAATTTTTTAAAATTAGCTACCGTATTAGGCGCATCCTTATCGAAAAATTCAACAGTCATGTCGCCTTTTTCAGTTTTTATAATTGCTTTGCTCATTTGTTTTTGAAATAGATGGCAAATGTAATAAAAGGAGGTGAAAGCCAAAAGGTAAAAGCAGAAAGGTAAAACAGGATAAAAGTTAAACGAAAATTAAAGCCAATTACATTTCTAAATCTTTGGTTATTTCAAGTAAATATTTGATCTTCTCTATTATATTTTCTCTCATGCGATTATCAAGTATAGCTTTCCAAGCTTGAAATTTACTCCAGTCATTATAAGGCTCTTCAATCCTTTTAAACCATGACCACCAAATATTGTTTTTAGGCGTATTATTTGGAAGGGTTCTAATTTTATCCTTAATGCTTTCAGGAATTTGGAAGTCTTTTGGGTTTTTTTTTGCGATAATTCCATAAACTAAATCTTTATCATAGTTCTGAAATTGAAACCCAATATTGAAATATCTCCATTCGGGTCGACAAATCCAGATTCCGCTGTAATTTTTTTCAAATGAGATTCCATATACACATTTTAATCCAATCTCTTTACATTCATTTTCAATTAGCTTACCAAAATCATTTGAGATTTTATCACAAGCTTTATCCAAATTATCATAGATAGCAAATGATGCTTCTAAGTTCGATTTTAGCAAATCGCTTAATTCATCCTGCATGTTTTTGTTTAGCGTTTGATTTGTTAAATATTTAATTAAGTTAATGTAATGAGTTAAGGCTTCTCTAACAATTGGATATATCGCTACTTCTTTACGACAAAGTTCCAGCCATTTTAAGATGTCACGCTTGTAGGAATAACATTTGTAATGCTTTCCTTCTTCCATTTCACCTTTACTGCCATTAGATGGTAGTTTACCATCTAATGTTAAATAAATGATATCCGCATTATCTGAGTAATTATGATACCGTGTAAGTTGGTTATCCTGATCACCAGCATATATTTTATTTTCAATAATGATTTTTCGATAGTGTTTATCCGTTATCACAATATCAATTCTTCCGCCTTGAGTTCTGTCATCACTAATAGTACCGATACTTTCTTCCACTTTTACTTTACAAGATGACAAATCGATTAAGTTGTCTTTAAAGCAAAAAGCGTTCACAAATAATTTTAAAAAGATGTCTTTTTGGCCGTGACTTCCATTAGGTTTTAATAACTCTGCAATGAAAGCAGAATGCATTCTTACTTCTGATGATTCAAGTTTAAGTATGCGAAAGACATTTAAGTTCTCGCCGGTTAATTCATTGATTTTTTTATATCGGTCAGTTATAGCGTTTACTTGATTAAGTAAACTTTGAAATTGAAGTATTTCCATTTGCTTGATAAGGTGCCCACAATGTACTAATTTTAAATAATGAAATTCCAGGTATTAGCAACTGTATAATACCTATTCCAATAATTCGTTATATTTGAGCATGGGAACAAGTGAGATCATATCAGAAATAAATAAGTTACCGGTAAGCCAGCGGTTAACGCTGATTGAGTTAACTATAAAAAAAATAAGAGAAGAGGAAAAAAAAGAGCAGTTGAGTATTGCTGCTGAAAAGCTTTATGATGACTATTCGAATGATCCGGAATTAACCGCTTTTTCTATTCTTGACCAGAAAGATTTTTATGAAGCAAAGTGAAATATGGCTTATTAATCTTGATCCTACAACTGGTTCTGAAATAAAAAAGACACGCCCCGCAGTTATTATAAATGATGATGCACTTGGGAAATTACCTTTAAAAATAATAGTTCCGTTTACAGATTGGAAAGAACATTATTCCTTTGCAGAATGGATGGTAGAAGTCAAACCTGATCAATATAACCATCTGGCAAAAACATCGGCGGCAGATTGCTTTCAAATACGTTCAGTTTCGCAGGAACGTTTTATAAAAAAGCTTGGAAATATTAATCCGGTACAGCTAATGCTGATTCAAAACGCCCTGGCATCTGTACTTTCTATCCAAGCCAAATAAAAGGATATGAAATATTACAAACACCTTTTAGCTTTCGCCTTTCTCCTTTTACCTCTAATAAACAGGGCTGCATCCATACTTCTACCGATGGACGATGAGCAGAAAGATCATTTAAAATCATATGGCATTGCTTTCTGGACGCTTAAAAACGGAGAAGAGGTAGACTGGCTGCTTAACTACCGCGGAGGCAGCTTTATGATGCTATACGATAAAAAAATTGAAGATGAATGTAAAATCCGGGGGGTAAGCTACCAAGTGCTGGCTGATGCGAAAGTTAATCAGATTATTACCGAGGTGAGCGACCCATCTGTAAATATGGATGTGGTGAAATTGGAAAAGGCTCCCAAAATGGCTGTTTACTCACCTAAAAACAAATTGCCCTGGGATGACGCGGTTACCCTGGTGTTAAAATATGCGGAGATACCGTATGATGTAGTTTATGATGAAGAAGTGATACGAGGCGACCTGCCTAAATATGACTGGCTGCACCTGCATCACGAAGATTTTACCGGGCAGTACAGCAAGTTTTACGGGGCTTTCAGATATGCGCAATGGTACAATGATGATGTTAAGATACAGGAAGCTACCGCGCATAAGCTGGGTTTTAAAAAGGTATCGCAAATGAAGCTGGCAGTTGCAGAGCATATCCGCGATTTTTGTGCCGGCGGCGGTTTCCTGTTTGCAATGTGCTCAGGAACCGACACTTTTGATATAGCCCTCGCGGCAGCAAACACTGATATATGCAGCGAAATGTTTGATGGCGATGCCGCAGACCCGGATGCACAGTCGAAATTGGATTTCAGCCAAACTTTTGCCTTTAAGAATTTTACACTGGATATGAACCCGATGTCGCACCAGTTCAGCAATATCGACGTAACATCAACCCGTCAGGTTGACCGCACACAGGACTTTTTTACCCTTTTTGATTTTTCGGCAAAGTGGGATGTGGTACCCAGTATGTTAACCCAGGACCATGATAAAGTTATAAAGGGTTTTATGGGCTTAACCACCGCCTTTAATGAAAAACTGCTAAAGCCGAATGTAACTATAATGGGCGAAATGAAAATAAACAACGAAGCCCGCTACATACACGGAGAATACGGCAAAGGACAGTGGACTTTTTATGGCGGGCACGATCCGGAAGATTACCAGCACATTGTAGGCGATCCGCCAACTGACCTGAAGCTGCACCCTAATTCACCAGGGTACAGGTTAATACTAAATAATGTGCTCTTCCCTGCAGCACGGAAGAAAAAACAGAAGACGTGATGTTAGAGGCAGTTGACAGTCGGCACCAAGCAGTTTGAATGGGTGAGCAGTATATTGCCTAAACAATTCAAAAAAAGCTAACTGAAAATTATAGACCAAACCCTAATAGCGACTGCCTACTATTAACTGCCAACTCAATTATAGAACGCCCATGACACGCCGAATTTAAGCAAGTGATCCATTTGAGGATACCTGTTTACGGTATAAAATCCCGTACTAAGAAGTCCCTGGTTAGCATAATCGTACATAATAAAAAAGTTGGTATGCTCCAGGGTCCCTTTAATAAACACGCTGGCTATGGGGTATGAGGAGAAGGTTACATTCGGGCCATTATAAAATTGCCCCAGGCCGGGAGCATAGGATGGCGCCACATATTGGGAATTATAGCGCACGTCCATACCAATATTAGAATACAACACGTTAAAGAGCAGCATTTTATAATAAACACTTGTGTAGCTGTAAAACTGTGGCGTACGCAATGTTGCCTGGTAGTCGCTTTTTTGATAAACCAGGTATTCGTCAAGATGCCACCTTCGCCACGCAAAACTTTTTCCAATGCTGGCTTTTAGTAAATTAATAGGTGAGCCCAGTTGTACAGGATGAGCATCAATGCCACCTGTTTGTGCTGCAAAATATAAATAATCGGTAATAAGAAAATATTCGGCCTTTAAATCCAGTTTTAATGGAATATTTATATAGTTAAACGATAGGCTGCTCGTTTTTTGGTTGTTAAATTTATTATGAAAAATAAAATGGTTGGATACCCAGCTGGTATAAACCAATGGTGGCGAACTGCTTTGCGAATAACCTTCAAATATAATTTTACCTGCTTTGTTACCGCCCGCAAGTAATAGCTTTGCATCATACAAAAAGTCACCAAAATCACGACCTGCCGCTATTTGACTAAAATTACCTTCCAGGCCTATCCTGTCGCTAAAGCGGTAACTAAATCTTGCCTTTAAGGTTATATCCTGGAAAGATGCCTGCTGAACCTTTAGCGGCTGAACAACTTTGACGCCGTATTGATTTAATGTTGTATCGCTTACGTATTGTGAATACGTATAATAATCCTGCGTTAGCCCGAGATCAAGCTTGACTTCATTCTTAATGTTTTTGCTGCGTAGATAAAAACTATAAGAAAAGTCGTTTTGAAGATGTGTTACCGAGAGCGAATCGCGTGAACGGCTGGAACTGAAATAATAATCAGGAAATACATGATAAGTATCTATATCATTTTGCAGAAATTCATACTTCCTGGTGTTATAATTCAGGGTATAGGAAACGCGTTGCGTTGGCAGTATGTTTGTACTGCCAGACCCCTTTTTAACGCTATCTATGTGGCCTATATAATAAAACTGTTTTAAATAGATGCCACTTTGTGCCCAGTTTTCAAAGCTGCTCGTCAAACGTGGCAGTTCGGATGTTTTATCTATTGAACCGGTAACAAAAATAGAATCGTTTACTATAGAGCCCGTAGTAGGTGCCTTAAGGTTATTATACAACAGGTTGCCGAGTATGTTATACCTTTTGTTTTTTGATTCGTACCAGGCAAACGCTGCAACGTTCACATCACTAACATTCTGGGCTAATAACTGCTTGCTATAAAAACCCTGTGAGCCAATAAAGTTTGCGTTAAATCCTACATTTAGCCGCGGGTTTACATTTTGTGCATGCGTTATTTTAAATACCTGTTCCTTTAACCCGCCGGTTACTAAGTAAAGTTGTGTATAGGGCACCCGAGCCCTGTAATAATTTATATCTTCCGGATTTAACATGTAAGCATCCAGTTCGTGCAAGCCTGCATCAAAACCAATAGTATGCGATGGCTCGAACAATAAACTCCTTTCAGCCAGGCCAAGGTTACCCAAACCTATCTTGGGGCTCCGGGGCTTATTTAGCGGGCTATAGTTTTCAAAGTTTACAATGCCAGTATCCAGTGGCAGTAATTGAGTACTATCCCGCAATAATCTTTCGTTGGTTACTTTTATAAATTTCGAATTGAAAACAACCGAATCACGCTTCTTATCCTGTTTTTTTCGCAACGAATCCATTTGCTGGTCTGCCGTTAAATTCTTCTGCTGGGTTGTAGTATCATTGGTATTAATGCGCTGATTTTGCCGCCCCGGATAACCATTAGGATTAGTGGGCATTTGTGCAAATGCAGCTTGTGCAAAGACACAAACCAACAGCAGCAGGATATATTTTATTTTATCAGGCATTAAAAACCGGCTATCAAATTTTTAAGTATCAATGTCATTTTTGGTTCCGCTTCATGGGCCACCGCCAATATTTCTTCAACCGACACCGGGTTTAATACCTCGTTAAATCCTTCGTCAGTTAATACAGATATTGCAAATACAGGTAAACCCATGTGCCTGGCAACAATTACCTCTGGCACGGTGCTCATTCCTACAGCATCCCCTCCAATTATACGCAAATATCTGTATTCGGCCTTTGTTTCAAGGTTAGGGCCCGTAACAGCAACATAAACTCCCTTATGACATTTAATATTGTTTGCTTTTGCAATAACCAATGCTTTATCAACCAAGGTGCGTTGATAAGCTTCACTCATATCGGGGAAACGGGGGCCAAGATCGGTATCATTTCTTCCAAGCAGTGGGTTGTCTGTTTGTAAGTTGATATGATCTTCAATAACCATCAGGTCACCCTTCTTAAAATCAGGGTTCAGCGATCCGCTTGCATTGGATACATACAGCGTTTTTATCCCCAGCATTTTCAATACTCTAACCGGGAAAGTAATTTGCTGCATGCTATAGCCTTCATAGTAATGCAACCGTCCCTGCATGGCAACCACTTTTACTCCTGCAAGGGTGCCAAAAATGAGTTTGCCGGAGTGAAACTCCAGTGTTGAAATAGGGAAATCGGGGATATTTGAATACATCAGCTGCTTTTCCACTTCAATTTCGCTGACTAATCCTCCAAGGCCGGTCCCTAAAATTATACCTGCTTCCGGTTCAAAATCGCCCATGCGGCTTTTAATATATGCTGTGGTTCGTTGTATACTCTCTAACATAGTTTATTACAATTTGATCAAACTGCTGGCCTGTGCCGTTTAAAAACTCAACTTTAATAGGTGTCACATAAAACGGAAGATCCTGAATACCAGTATTACCGGTATCAAGCCGGAATTCTTCTAAACGCTGTGCATCCTTTTCTGTTGTAATTATTATTTTTTTTTGTGATGCGCAGGCCGCATATTCACCGGCAAGTTTAGTGATATTTTTTAAGGTAAACGGGTGATGGTCGGGATAATTATGATGAATGACGTGTGGCGTAAGACCTTTAAGGTAACCAAGTAGTGGACTTGCGTTGGCAATGCCCGTCAGCAAAAATACAGTAGTGTTTTTATCAATGCTTATTGCAGCCGGTTGGCCTTGCAAGTTATGAGGTTGCTGATAAACAATAGTGGTAAAAAACAATTGCTGATAGGGCAGGGACTCAATTTTATTTGCAACTTCATTTTGCTCTTCTATGCTTAATACTGCGGGGCATTTGGTCACGATTATTACCTGAGCACGCCACCTGCCGCTGAAAGGCTCACGCAGGTTGCCCGCAGGCAATAATAAATGAGGTTCGCGGATCCGGTTATAATCAAACAATAAAATACTGAGACCCGGTTCAACAGCCCGGTGCTGGAAGGCATCGTCCATCAGGATGAGGTCATGATCAGGTAATAAGTTTTTTATGCCCTCGGCTCTTTTTTCGCAGACCGCTACGGTGATATCCGGAAATTTATTTTTAAACTGCGCGGGTTCATCGCCGATCTCAGCAGCAAGGGAGGAACTTACCCCTGTTCCATTTTTTTTATATGGAACAGTTGGAACACCTGGAACGCCTGGAACACCCTCATACAATTGCGCCACTAAATATCCTTTTGTGTTTCGTCCGTATCCCCTGCTAAGCGTAGCCAGCTTGTAATCCTTTTTTAATAAACGGACCAGATATTCGGTCATCGGGCTTTTGCCTGCACCGCCAACATCAAGGTTGCCAATTGCTATTACGGGCTTATCAAATCGCTCACTTTTAAATAAACCAGCATCATAGCACCAGTTACGGATAATAACCGCCAGGCCATAAAGCAATGAAAAAGGAAATAAAAGCCAGCGCAGGTATTTCATAATTGGCCGTAAAGATAGGAAAACGGTTTAAGAGGTAATTGTTTAATAGCTGGTAATAAAATTCAATTTAAGGGCGAAACTAAGTGTCCAACCGAAGAATGTTATATCTGGTTTTTCTTAAAAGGTAAATGTAGTGCGTCGTCATTATCAGATAGTTAAATATGTTCAAAATTAATATTATAATATTTTTGTTTGCTGATAATAGTTTAAAGTTGTTTATATTTAAATCGATAAATTATTAGAAAAAAACTTAAACCCCACTTATGAAAACCAACTTCACTCGTATAGTTGCAATATTATTTGCAGTGGTAATCATTTACGCATCATGTAAAAAGGTGGCCAATAAACCAGCCTTGGTGCAAACAACAGATTACGCATCGTTAAGCAGTAACATTGCTTTAAATCTTGTAACATCGTTAAATGGTAAATATGGCGGAACTAACATAAAAGATGGAATAAAGATGCCTTCCAGCCTCTCTCCAGTTCATAAAAGTCTTGTTTTATATAGCCCCGTGCCACTTTGCGGTTACACAATAGACACTGCCTTCAGTACCAGCAGCATAGCAGGAGACACCGCTAAAACTTCAACGGGTAATTTTAATTTCATTTATACCTGCACCACCAATAGCGTTAACGGTTATATAGTAAAGGATAGTTTAGTTAATACTGAAGCCGGAACGACTTTTAGTAACATGTTTATGGTTGCGCAGCATTATACGGTGGTTGCGTTAGACCAAACCTTCAAATTGTTTTCTATAAACGGATCTATTCAAACCGCTGCGTGCAAACATGTCCTTAATGCAACGGTGGTGACATCTTATCATAACCTTGTTGGTTTTTATACGCTAAATAATCTTCAGGCTAATATTACATCAGGAGTATTAGACGTGACATCCGGAGTAGCAACGTTTAATATGACAAAAACCGACATGGATACTGCAGATTCACCAACACCTGCCAGTACCATAAATACCGGTAAAATTGAGTTTTTAGGTAATCATTCTGCCAAACTCACTATTGATCCGAGCCATCTTTATATAGTTAACCTGCTTACAGGAACGGTTACTGCGATTTAGTATTAGCTTTTATAATAAAGATAACAGCCCTTATCGGATATTCCGGTAAGGGTTTTTCTTAAATAGAATCAAGGTTTTCAACGCCCGTATTAGGCGGACAAAATATGTTAAACCACTAAGAGTTTTAAAGTTTTAGTTGATATCATCTTATTATTCAGCTGACGGGAATTTCATTAAAACTCATCTAAATTTGATAATATATAATATATTTGTAATAACAAACCCCAGCCCTTGTCATGAAATTAAGACTAAAAATTTCTCTTTTGCTGTTAGCAGGCATCGCCTCTATTTACACAGCCTGTAAAAAATCAAATACTCAACCGTCAGCACCTACATTCACTTCCAGGCAGGTTGCCGGTCAGGTTGCTTTGAGTATTTCTCAAAGTTTATTTGGTGGCTTAGGCGCCTTCAATGCATCCGGCGGATTATCTGCACCAACAACTTTAACTGTTCACCCTCAAGGAAAAGTATTGAACTCGTTAACTAACCCACTTTGCGGTTTAACTATCGATACAACTTTGAGTTACAGCGCCGCTGTTGGTGATAGCACAGTATCCGTTTCCGGCAGAATTCAATTTAGCTTTATTTGTACTAATGATGTGCTTTCAGGTTTTTCTACCAATGATAATTTGAATTTTAGCTTATCAACTCCACAATCATCTTATACTTATAAAATAATTGAAAGCGTTACTATGCTAAGCCTCAATCCATCAAATAGTCACTCAAATTTATCTTTTAAAGGATCGATAAATGTAACTGACACTTATTTGTACAAAACAGGTTCAAAAGGAAGTGGTAACCAAGCTTTTAATTATACGCAGATGTCTCTGATAATTGATCCGGTTAAAAGTGATGTAATAAGTGGTTCGGCAAGCTTTGCCACACAAAGCACCGGCCCAAAAGGTGTTTGGAATTATACCGGAACCATTACTTTTTTAGGTAATCACCTTGCTACAGTTACCATAAATGGTACAACCTATAAGGTAAATTTGCAAACAGGAGTGGTAAGTTAACCCAACCCGAAGACTTCAAACAAAAAAGCTTTTCCCGTGCATCGGGAAAAGCTTTTTTGTTAAGGAATATAGCTGTTGAAGAGCGTATGATATAGAAGGAATAAGCGTTAAATTCCGTATAATTGTTTTTGCATGAAGAAACTGTTTACTAATCTCAACTTCCAGGTAATTGCCGGTATATTATTGGGTGTCATTGTGGGTTATTACTTCCCGTCATTCGGGCCCACCGCAAATGTGATAAGCAAAACGTTTATCAAACTGATCACGATGCTGATAGCACCCATCATATTTTTCACCATTGTGCTGGGTATTAGCGGCATGAGCGATTTGAAAAAGGTAGGCAGGGTAGGCGGCAAGGCTTTACTGTATTTTGAGATCGTATCTACCCTTGCCCTCGTCATCGGCGTTATAGTGGCCAATGTGTTAAAACCCGGTGCCGGTTTTGTACGCGGGCACACCGGCGATGCCTCCAAACTGGCTGTTTACCAGAAAGCTGCGGCCGAAATGCATTGGGGCGATTTTTTAGCGCATATCGTGCCCGGCAATGTGTTTGAAGCGTTCGCCCAGGGCGATATTTTACAGATCCTGTTTTTTGCGATATTATTCGGCTTTGGTTTGAGCCTGATGGGCAACGCCGGGCAGCCGGTTATCAGTCTATTCGACAAACTTTCGAAAGTGTTTTTCAATATTATGCGCATTGTAATGCGTGTTGCACCGTTGGGTGCTTTTGGCGGGATGGCTTTTACCATCAGTACTTATGGTATAAAAACCCTTAAGCCGCTTGCTTTGCTGATGGGCTCGGTTTATCTTACCACCCTCTTTTTTATATTTGTGGTGTTAAATATCATCTGCCGTATTTATAAATTCAGCCTTTGGCAATACCTTAAGTTTATCAGGGAGGAAATACTGATCGTGTTTGGAACCTCCTCATCCGAATCTGTTTTGCCCCTGATGATGGAAAAAATGGAGAAGTTCGGCTGTTCCAAATCTGTTGTGGGCCTGGTTATCCCGGCAGGTTATTCCTTTAACCTGGATGGCACCACCATTTATCTTTCTATGTCAGTTATCTTTTTAGCGCAGGTGTTTCACCTCCCGCTCACCTTATTTCAGCAGATGACTATCATCGGTATTTTAATGATCACTTCAAAGGGCGCTGCAGGTGTAACCGGCAGCGGCTTTATCATATTGACATCAACCCTGGCAGCTATTAAAATTATCCCTGTTGAAGGTGTTGCTATTTTGCTTGGGGTCGACAGGTTCATGTCCGAAGCGCGCGCCATTACCAATATGATAGGCAATGGGATAGCTACTATAGTAATTGCAAAGAATGAGGGAGAGTTTAGCGAGGCGGCAGAACAACACTTAATACAGGAGTAACTTTAATAGGCTATTTTGCGATTTATGATATTTCTAATTTTAACACTTTTCAAAGTTTTAATTTGTTTAGTCGGTTTTGGTTTTAGCGCATTCTGTTTTTTTCCGGGATTTAAAGAAAAGGATAAACGCAAACTAAAAAAAGCAGGCCTTATTTTCATGGCTACATGGGTAATGATAATCATAATTACAGCAATTGAATTCATCATCAACAGCTATAAATAATTGTTGATTATTAAACTTTTTATTTAATTAATAGTTTAATAATAAAACTATTAATTATGGGAAAGTCTACAAAAATATTATTAGCATTATTAGGCTTAGTGTTAATTGCAATGCGAAAAAAGATTAAAAAGACTGCTTTGCCGCCAAAAGTGCCGGCGGCTAATCCATTAAATAGTATTAGTGTTTAAATTTTTACTTTTATTTTTAGCCGATGGTTATATTAAAATCTTCGGTTATGAAAATAGAGAAATTGCCCATGTCAGTACTATTCACAGTACTGTTATGCTTTGCTTTTTCGGTAATAAAAGCACAGGCACAAGAATATGTATCGCCCACAAAACCAGTTCAAAAAGGGAGATCGCCCGGGGTAAAGGTGAAGCTGATAAGCGGCGATGGCTCAACCAAAACTTATGTACTGGTATTTGCCAAAGGTGATGAGGTCATGTCGGGTTTAACTGAGTTCGCTGAAAAATACAATGTAAAAAGTGCACACTTTACCGCTATTGGAGATGCTACCACTGCTAAAATAGGTTGGTATGACGGGTCACGGAAAATGTTTAGGGTAAACAGTATAAGTGGGCAGTCTGAAATTACGTCACTAATCGGGGATATAGCAATATCCAATGGTAACCCGGTTGTACATGCACACATTAACCTTGCTGCGGCAGACGGCACGGTACGGGGCGGCCATTTGCTGGAAGCATTTGTGGCCCCCACGCTGGAGGTTATGATAACTGTTGAACCCGCACCGCTTTATAAGAAACCGGATACCGAATTTGGCTTGAACGTCATCGATCCGGACCGACAATAAAAATGTGACGGTTTATTTACTTACAGCTGTTGTATTGAGGGTAAATTTAATTTGACATTCAAGCAAAAACTTTAGCTTTGCGCTACAAATTCAAAGATCCAATGAGTGTACTCGTAAATAAAGATTCCAAGGTTATTGTTCAGGGTTTTACAGGTAATGAAGGTTCTTACCATGCATCACAAATGATTGCTTATGGTACGCAGGTTGTAGGTGGCGTAACGCCGGGTAAAGGCGGGCAGCAACACCTGGAAAGACCTGTATTTAATACTGTGGCCGATGCCGTTAAACAAACAGGCGCTGATGTATCCATTATATTTGTACCCCCTGCATTTGCAGCCGATGCAATAATGGAAGCTGCTGAAGGCGGTATAAAAGTTATTGTATGTATCACGGAAGGTATCCCGACCAAGGATATGATATTGGTGAAAGAATATTTAACTGATAAGGACACACGCCTTATAGGGCCTAATTGCCCGGGCATTATTACTGCGGATGAAAGCAAGATCGGTATTATGCCGGGCTTTATCTTTAAAAAGGGTAATGTTGGTGTGGTTTCAAAATCAGGGACTTTAACTTACGAGGCGGTAGACCAGGTGGTTAAAGCCGGTTTGGGCATCACTACCGCCATTGGTATAGGCGGTGATCCTATTATTGGTACGCCAACCAAAGAAGCGGTAGAATTGCTGATGAACGATCCGGACACACATGGTATTATTATGATTGGTGAGATTGGCGGCGGCATGGAAGCAGAGGCTGCCCGCTGGATAAAAGCAAATGGAACTAAACCGGTTGTTGGATTTATAGCAGGCCAAACAGCTCCTCCGGGACGCCGTATGGGCCATGCGGGTGCAATTGTTGGCGGTGCTGATGATACAGCAGCAGCTAAAATGAAAATTATGCGCGAATGCGGTATCCGCGTGGTAGAGTCTCCAGCCGAAATTGGTGCTGCCATGGCTGAAGAACTGGCGAAGTTAGCTTAGCCCTGAGGGGGAATTGAAATATAAGATCCTGGTTTTGGCCGGGATTTTTTGTTTGAGGTGTTGTTGTAGCTTATTAATTTTTGTATCTATGTGGTGATACATCAATCTTTTAGTTTATGACCCTTAAAAATTTATTCAGCCTTGTTGGTTCTATTGTTTTATCCCTGGCTTGTTTTAGTGTTGTCGCGCAGGCTTATAAGCCGCCGGTTTTTACAGACGCTGACCGCCTGAAAAAAATTGAGGCTACCTACCCGGTTATCGATCAGCTTTATAAGGACTATGCCGAAAAGAATCATTGGCCAGGTATGGTTTATGGTATTGTGGTTGATGGAAAGCTGGTACATACAGGAGGTATGGGCTATACTGATATTTCAGCAAAAATTGCTGCTGATGCAACGTCCGACTTTCGTATTGCCTCCATGACCAAAAGCCTTACCGCTATGGCCATATTAAAACTGCGCGATGAGGGTAACCTGAAGCTTGCCGACCCTGCTTACCTGTATATTCCGGAAATGAAAGGCATACATTATTTAACAAAAGATGCAACGCCTGTTACCATCAAAAACTTACTTACACATACCGCCGGGTATCCTGAAGATAACCCGTGGGGCGACAGGCAGCTGGCAGACAGTGATGATGAATTAATAGCGATTTATAAAAAGGGAGTTTCTTTTTCCAACAATCCGGGTTTGGGTTATGAGTACAGCAATCTTGGCTTTGCAACGCTGGGCTATATCATAAAAAAGGTATCGGGTAAAACGTATGAAACGTATATAACCGAAAATATTTTAAAACCTTTAGGTATGACGCATACTTACTGGGAATATGATAAAGTATCCAAAGATAAGCTGGCACATGGGTACCGCTGGTTAGATGAAAAATGGGTTGAGCAACCCCTGCTACACGACGGATCTTATGGCGCTATGGGAGGATTGATCACCACTATTGAAGATTTTACAAAATACATGGCAGTGCATATAGATGCATGGCCCCCGCGTGATGATGCAGAAACCGGTCCGGTTAAAAGAAGCAGCATTCGTGAAATGCAATATCCATGGGATATCAGCTTTTTATCTCCTAATGCCAAAACACCCACAGGGAGGCTTTGCCCTACCGTATCGGCGTATTGCTATGGTTTGAGATGGATGAAAGATTGCGAAAACAGGGTGTACGTAGGCCATACCGGCGGCTTGCCAGGATTTGGAAGCAACTGGAACGTAATGCCTGAATATGGAATAGGAGTGGTGTGCTTTGCCAACCTAACCTATGCAAACGCCGGTGCAGCTAATAATATCGCGTTAGATACACTGCTTACTTTATCAGGCATAAAACCAAGAGCTATCCCGTCTTCATTTATTTTAGAACAACGGAAAAATGAACTAATGAAAGTAATAGCCGACTGGAGCACTGCCAAAGCCAGCGGCATTTTTGCCCAAAACTTTTTTATGGATTATTTTCCCGAAAAATTAAAGGCCGAAGCGTCAGCAGCTTTTGATAAAGCAGGTAAGATCATCAGCACAGGCCAGGTAGTACCCGAAAACCAGTTAAGGGGCTATTTTATTATTGAGTGCGAAAAAGCAAATATCAAAGTATTATTTACCTTAACGCCGGAAAACCCGCCATTAATACAAGCTTACCACCTGGATGTGGTAGCAAAGTAAGCCCGGATTTATATAAGATAAAAGAGAGAATTACAGAGCTAAAAATCACAATTCAGCTTACGAATTTAAAAAGTAGTATTAATGCATTTAGTTCAGATATTCAATGCCCTGCGGGGCGTTGCTTTTAAAAACTAAACCGTCTTTAATTTATTGAAATGCCTGTTTTAATGTCGGAAAAAGGTAGCCGCCTGACGGGGCAAAAAACATCGTGCATGATATTTCTACAAACAGGTAGCCTCCACCGGGGCATTAAGGATCCATATTAATTTTTAAAAGCGATTGCTGCATTGCCGTGCTTTAGCACGGGGTTAAGGATAGTTTTCCTACCTGGCTTTAGCCTCAATAGCCGCTTTGTGAATTTTGACTAAAGCTTATAATTGCGTTTTTATAATTACCCCCGACCTAAAGGTTATGGCTATAAAAATATAGGGAAATTTTGTTCGCGAAATAAATACATGTACTATCAAATAAATTATGCGTTGATAAATGGTTTTTAGTCAAAGCTGTGTAAACATGAGGAACGTAAACAAAATGGCAGCCAGAATTGTCGTATATTTATGTAGATAGCCAGGGAAATGAGGCCTATCCAATAAATAATTCATCAATGGAATACAACACATTAACACCCGACGAAGAAAGGGTAATATTATACAAAGGTACAGAGCGGCCATTTACGGGTGCTTTATTAGATAATAAGGCACAGGGCCTTTATGTGTGTAAAAGATGCGATACGCCCCTTTATACTTCTGAATCAAAATTCGAATCGCATTGCGGTTGGCCAAGTTTTGACGATGAGATACCGGGTGCTGTAAAAAGGGTACCTGATGCAGATGGCCGCAGGGTGGAGATAGTATGCGCCAATTGCGGGGCTCATTTGGGACACGTTTTTGAAGGTGAATATTTGACCCCTAAAAATGTAAGGCATTGTGTAAATTCTGTTTCAATGAAGTTTGTGCCCGCCGCTGATTAAGGTCGTTTGCAGGACTGGATGCTTCCGGCTATTGTTATTTTGCCCCGGCGGCAATGTGGGGCTTATGAAGCGCAAATTACTCAGGCTTAATTCTATAATAATTTTTGTTTATAACTTATAGGTGATGTTAAAAACTTAAACTAACATCGAAATGCGTGATACCCTATATTTGATTATAAGTTCTTTCGACGCCTTCAATTATTGCAGATGAACTAATCAGTAATAATAAAAGGGGCCATGTTAACATGAGCTAAAGTATAAATTGATAAATTAGTTTGGCAGGGATAAGTGAAGGAGATATTTAAGTAGTTGGCGGCGATAAATTATTATCGCAATTAATAAAAACTAACGCTATGCCACCGCTGTCTTCCAGCTAATCGTCAATGAATACGTTTAAGAGAATAGTAAGAATAACTATATAAAGTAAAGCAGTACATGGAACAGGAGACCGAATTATTATTAAAGGAGAACAAAGACCGCTTTGTAATACTGCCTATAAAGTATCCCGAGATATGGGAGATGTATAAAAAGTGCGAAGCAAGTTTCTGGACTGCCGAAGAAATAGACCTTTCTGATGACATGAAGCATTGGGAAAACATGAACCAGGGCGAAAAGCATTTCGTATCGCACGTGCTTGCCTTTTTTGCGGCCAGCGACGGGATAGTGAACGAGAACCTTGCCGTGAACTTCATGAGCGAGGTACAGTTGCCAGAAGCGCGTTGCTTTTACGGTTTCCAGATAATGATGGAAAACATCCACTCCGAAACCTACGCTTTGTTGATTGACACCTATATTAAGGATCCTGCCGAAAAGGACCGCTTATTCCACGCTATTGATACTATACCATGTGTGAGTAAAAAGGCTGAGTGGGCGTTACGCTGGATAAACAATGGTTCATTTGCCGAGCGCCTGATAGCATTTGCGGCTGTTGAGGGGATATTTTTCTCAGGTAGTTTCTGCTCTATCTTCTGGCTTAAAAAACGCGGCCTTATGCCTGGTTTAACCTTTAGTAATGAGTTGATATCACGTGATGAAGGCATGCACTGCGAGTTCGCTTGTTTGCTATACAAAATGCTGGAGAATAAGCTTTCAAAAGAAGCAGCGACTGCAATCATTACTGATGCAGTTGAAATAGAAAAAGAATTTATTACAGATGCCCTGCCTGTTAACCTGATAGGTATGAATGCTAAAATGATGAGTCAATATATCGAATTTGTAGCTGACAGGTGGCTGGGCGAATTAGGGTATGACAAAGTTTACGGTGTATCAAATCCTTTTGATTTTATGGAGATGATATCCCTGCAGGGGAAAACAAACTTTTTCGAAAAAAGGGTAGGGGATTATCAAAAAAGCGGGGTGTTGAATTCACAGGAAAGCAAATCTTTCTCGTTGGATGAGGATTTTTAGCGGCAGAGATTAGCGAAAGATCAGAGGTTAGTTTCGACGGAATTATCTGACAGTTTATAAAGGGTTAATACATTTAAATAAATTACATCCGCTGGGTGGCGGATACATAAGGAGGCGCAAAAATGTTTGTAATTAAAAGAGACGGAAAAAAAGAATCGGTAAAGTTTGACAAGATTACAGCACGCATCGAGAAGCTGTGCTATGGGTTTCAATTGGTGGATCCGATTGATGTGGCAAAAAAAGTAATTGAAGGTTTGTT
>JAQNCM010000147.1 GCA_029237615.1 Mucilaginibacter sp. | reverse complement strand
ATAAATTCTTATTTGTAAAACGACTGGACGATGTAGCCTGGGTAACACAATTACTTACATCAGTCATTAACAGACCCATTTGCTTTACCTTATCGCGATCAATATTAATATGGATCGCCGGGCTGTTCAGTTGTTCTTTTAACTGCACATCCCTTAAAAAAGGCACCTGCTGTAATTGCCTGATCAATAAATCTGCATATTGCTTGTCCTGGTTAATATTTATACCCATCACAGCAATTTCTACAGGCGTTGAAGAGCACTGGCTCATAATTTTACTCGTCAAATCAATTGGCTCAAAAGATAATTTTACATCAGGCATTGATTTATGTATAGCATTACGCAGATTCTCCCGCACATCCTGTATATTCATTTTATAATTCGGGTTGAGATTTACCTGCATCACAATATCATTGGAAGCACTCATAAACAAAATGACCGGTAAAGTTGGAAAAGAGGAGGGATGCTGTCCCGCAAATGAAGATATGATCTCCACATTTTTTTGTCCTCCTACTGTATTGTATATTATCTGCTGGGCCTGCAGCATAGTTTTTTCCGTTTGTTCGAGCCGGGAACCCTCGGGGGCACGAATACGGATCTGAAACTGCCCGGTGTTTAATTTAGGGAGGATATCCTTACCAATAATGGATACACATAACCCAATAATCAAAATAGACACAACCGTGTAAAGCCCCACGCTTACCCGGCTGCGCTTCATCAACCATTGTACCATTTTTACACAACGGTCTTTAAAACGATCAAACCGCGTTTGTTTGTGCTCCTTTTGGTGTTTTTCTTCTTTATGTTCAGGAACTTTTAGTACCCAGTTTGACAATATAGGAACGAGTGTTTGAGACAACAGGAATGCAGCTATCATGGAAAATCCCACAGCCATAGATAGTGGCAGAAACATACCCTGGGGCACTCCGGTCATAAAAAATGCCGGCACAAAAACCGCTAGGATACTTAACAGGATAAGCAGTTTTGGCAAAGCGATCTCTTCACAGGCATCGGCAATGGCGCGGGCTTTATTTTTACCCATTTCCATATGCCGGTGTATATTTTCAATAGTAACTGTAGATTCATCAACCAAAATACCTATGGCTAATGCCAAACCACTCAATGTCATGATATTGAGTGTCTGCCCGAAAAGTTTGAGCATTAAGGTGCCAATGATAACAGAAAGCGGAATGTTAATGATAACGATAAAAGCACTCCTGCGGTCTCCTAAAAAAATAAGCACCATCACACCTGCCAGGATAGCACCTGTTACACCCTCGCTGGCGAGACTTTTTACGGCATTAATTACATAAACCGATTCATCAAACTCAAATTTTAAGGATACATCCGGCGGTAACAGGCTCTGCATGGATGGAATGGCTTTTTTCAGGCTCTGAACTACCGACCAGGTGGAAGCGCTTGAGCCTTTGATAACCGGGATATAAATTGACCGTTTGCCATTGATGTAGGCAAAACCACTGGTAATATCGGCGCCGTCTACAACCTTTGCTACATCCTTAAGATATATGGTGGCGCCATTCTGATATAATAAAGGTATGTTTTCAAAATCTTTTATTTTTTGAAGAACCGTATTTGAGGGAGTAAGATAAGATGTACGCCCTATATTAACCGTACCAGCCGGAGATATGCGGTTATTATCTGATATCGCAGCGGTAATTTGATCAGCTGTTACCTTGTGGCTGCTCATCAATTCAGGGTCCACATTAATTACTACGGTACGCACATTACCTCCAATTGGCGGCGGTGAGGTTAACCCGGGTATTTTTGAAAAATTGGGCCTCACATAAAGACTGGCTAAATCCTGTAACTCATTATTGGTGCGTTTGGGACTACTAATAGTTAGCTGGCCAACCGGCAATGTTGAAGCATCAAAACGGATAATAATAGGTGGCTGTGTTCCGGGCGGCATTTCTGCAAAGGCCCGGTTGGTAAGCGAGGTGACTTCAGCAGCGGCTTGAGCCATATTGGTACCATCATAAAAGCTGAGCTTTAACACACTCAAACCTTCAATATTATTGGTTTGAATGGATTTGATACCGCTTACGTATAAATAAAGGTTTTGATAGTTAGTAGATACAAATCCCTCCATTTGTTGTGGTGACATTCCGCCATAAGGTTGGGAAACGTAAATTGTTGGTAAATTCAGGTTCGGAAAAATATCAATATTGATTGATGTTACCGCGATAATACCCATCAACACCACGCCAATGATTAAAACGATAATCGTTATTGGTTTTCGTAATGAAAATTGAATCATGTTCATGACTATTGTTTTAAAGTTGATTAATAAATAAATTGAGATCACCTGACGAGGCTGCCATATAAAGCAGCGCCTGCCAAACAGAATTACCCGCAATATCCCTGTCTGTTTCCGCAGTGTTCAGATTATATAGCGTTTGCGTAACATCAACAATGGTAGCAAGGCCGTTGCTGTACAAGGTCTTCTTTTGTTCATAGGCATCACTGGCTGCCTTTAGCTGAATTGGCGCTTCGCGATATTTTTGCAGCGCATTTGCCAGTTGCTTATTGCTTTGTTCTAACTGATTAGTGAGGTTATTTTCCTGGTAATGATACTCATTCATTAATCCGTCAGAAAGAAAATGCTGGCTTTTCACCCTTGAAGCTATTCTGCCGAGATTGCTCAGGTCCCATGAGACACCTATACCAACCAGGTAATTCGCCCTTGTGAAGCCAACACCGTTCAGATAATTGTTACTAAAGTCAGTGAGGTTATTGGCGTAATTGGTACCAAAGCCCGATCCTCTTTCTTGTAAGACACCGAAAAAAGAAAACCTTGGTGCACTTATTTTGGAAAGATAATTAGCAGTAAGCTCGCTGCTTTTTACCCTTGCTGATAAAAACGTCAATTGCGGATTTTTAGAAACATCATTTAAGAGTTGTCCTGGTAGCCGGGCAGGCAATTTGTTGATATAAGTACTATCTAAAGAAAATGACTGCTTATTTATACCCAATTGTATAGCAAGGTTAGCCGCCTGACTTTGCTCGTAATTAATTGCATCTGTAACCGCTATGCGTGCTTTGGAAAGCTCAGCATTGGCGATAGCGCTATCAACACCGGGGTTTAATCCGTTCTGTGTTCGGGTGAGTATAACGTCCCTGAGCTGAGAAACGCGCCACATATTAATATTCATAGAATAATGCAGCCGTTGTGCCGCTAACAGATTTAAATAAGCTCCGGCAACTTTAACTTGTTGCTGAAATTTCTCCTGTTCAAGATCTGCCGCATCTCTATTATAAAAACCTTTAGCTTCTGCTATATGCGCCCGCTGAAGGCCAAATGAAAATATATTCCAATCGATATTGGAAGCGTAGAACGCTCCGAAAGCTGCATTCCAATTTTGTGTAGCGGAAACAGGTCCCGCCATAATGGCTGTTAACCCCGGCAAGCCGGAAGCTAACCCGTTTAAACCGTTTATAGTTCCGTAAGCTTGCTGGGCTGATATAGTAAAATCCGGCAGGCCATCTCTTTTGGCGGCCGTTATGCCTTCGGCAGACGCCTTTGCATAATTATCTTTAGCTTTTAATATTTGTTGTTTGTTAAGTGCAATATTTATTGCTTTTGGCAACGTTAAAATACTGTCTGTTCCCTGGGCTTGTGCAGAAAAGCATTCAAGGCTCAAAGAAACTGTCGAGATGATACTGATCACGATCAGCTTATTCGCCATTTTCATAAAGAAAAGATTAATGTAAATAATTTTAAAACAAAACAGGCCAATAAAAGTTTAACAATCAAGGCTTTATGTGGCCATAAGAAGTCCCAAAGCACATATAAACCTCCACTGTTAAAAGTAGCCCTGCGCCAGGCAGACACACTGCATTTAACTTGAAAACTGTTGGAGATTAAATATGTGCAATTGATTAAAAAACCGGAGGCGCCCTGAGGGGCAACAATCGTACTGAATCTGCTATGGAGAGTTTTTCCTTAAAGGGGATATAAAGCAGATCAATAATTAACAATACTGTAATTAAAAAAAATAAAAATGCGACAACTGGAATATCCACCACTTGAAAATGCTGTGTATAACATTGCAGTTTACGATGAATTATGCCCGCCTTTAACTTAATAAGGTTGGAATGGGTCAGTTCGCTTTTGTGTTTTATGTGAAATATTTCTGCATACCGTATCAATACCCGTCCCTGCAATCCCAGAAAGATTGTTAAGACAAGCAGAAACTTTATTATTGTACGCAGTGCTTTTTTCATGTTGGATATTAAAAAATTTATCTTTTAGTAGTTGTTTTCAATAATTTGGTCAAGCACCTTTTGTGCCGATTTCTCTTTTCCGCTTTTAATAGCTTCAAATAATTGTTCATGTAAATGATGACTCATTGCAAAATGGCTAATTCCCTGAATTTCTCTTTTAGCAAAGAAATCACGTATAATTACCGTAAAGCTTTGATACAGATCGGCAAGCACTTTGTTTGATGAAGCGCTGGCAATGGTGATATGAAACGCAATGTCAGCATCCACGCATGCACGCAGTTGTCCGTTAAGTATTGCTAATTTTCTATCTTCAAGGTATTGTTTCATATCGTCCAAATCTTTCTCTGTATGATTTTTTGTGGCCAGCCTTACCATCTCGTCTTCCAGCAATTTCCTTACTGCATTGATCTCATAAAAATCTGCCCGTCGTAAACGTTGATCAATTGATTCATTTTCAGCATTGCTACATACAAAAGTACCGGAGCCCTGTTGCACTTTGAGAATGCCAGACATGGCAAGCGTTTTAATAGCCTCCCTGATAGTTGAACGCCCTACTCCATACAGCTTCATTAATTCAGGTTCAGCCGGTATTTTTTCACCTGCTTTGTATTTTTCCTGATCTATCTCGTGCCTTATTCTATTCGTAATCTGATCGCTTAGCTTTTCTGAACTCTTCATGATATTAATCCACACCACAAACATACGATGTTTAATTAAACATCAGATGTTTTGTTTGAGAATAATTCAATTAATAACTGAATTGTTACATGTTTATAAGAGCGTAGCTAAAAATCATTCTTAAGGTGGCTTCTTAAAACGCAGTAGCCGCTTCCGTGCCATTTTACCATCCCGTGCTTTTTTGATAACTGAGACCCGCTAACTGAGATAAGCCTGTATCCGGCCAGTAAAATTATCGATATCAAAGGGCTTGGTTATAAATTCATCAGCAAATGCCTCTTTTGCCAATGCCCCACCATTCACATGAGCCGACATCAGCAATAAAGGGATATGTTGTGTAGTTGTATCAATCTTAATTTCCCGGCACATTTGTTGACCATTTCCGTCAGGCAGCATAATATCCATAACAATAAGATCGGGTGGATTTGCTTCCATCATTTGCCGAAAGTCTGTTAAATTGCCAAAAGTGACTACTTCGAAACCTATATCTGAAAGGAGGTATTGGATAAGTTCGCTGATATCTATGTTATCTTCTACAACGTAAATAATCTTCTTCATGCCGGTTCAAATATCGCTATAACAAGCAATATGCTGAAAATGTTGAATTTGTTTTAATTTAATGGGATGGTAAAATAAAATTCCGCCCCTTTGTCTGCTTCACTTTTAACCCCTATGCAGCCTTGATGGCGTTCCACAATTTCTTTGGTAAGATATAACCCCAACCCAAGGCCTGCGATGTTGGAGGTGCCCTCTGCCCGGTAAAACCTTGTGAAGATATGTTTTTGTTGTTCGTTGGTAAGGCCAATACCCTGGTCTTTTATTTTGACCGTAACGTCCTTTTCCGAAGATTTTAAATAAACCCAAACCTGGTTAGCTTGTGGCGAGTATTTTACAGCATTCGTCAGTAGGTTGATTAACACCTGTTCTATTCTTTGCCTGTCTGCATAAATCATTACGGGGTTACCCCTGTCAAATATAATACGATGGCTCTCATGGGTATAACTTAAATTTTCGACCACTTCCAGTATCAGTTCATCCAGATTAAACATCACTTTTTCAAGTGCCAGCTTTCCTGCCTCTATCCGGGAAACGTCCAGCAGGTCAGTAACAAGATCATTCAACTTCTCTATCTGGTTAAGTGTTTTTGAAATAAACGTCTTACCCAACTGGTCTCTTTCGGTTCTTTGCAGCACCTGTAAATAACCTTTAATAGAAGTTAAGGGTGTTTTTAATTCGTGGCTGGCGAGGGCAATAAATTCATCTTTTTTTGCGCTTAGTGCTTTTACATCTTCAAACAACTTGGAATTATCTAAAGCTATAGCCGCCTGCGAAGAAATGCTGCTCACCAGATCTTCATGTTCTTCGGTAAAGACACCTGCATCGGGGTGTCCAAAAAACAAACCACCTATAACTGTACCCGAAGATGAAATAACAGGCACCGCGAGGTAACTTACCACCGGCAAACGGCCCTCAGGCATACCATGATTGGGGCTATTGTGGCCATACCTTGGATCCAAACGGATATCAGCTACCCTAACCACGCTTCTGCCGCTAAAAGTAGATTCAAAAACCGCTGTATTGCGTGGCATTCCGAATTTTTCAAAAGCTTCCCGGGAAGCCCCTGATAAAGTGAACAGCGTGTATGACTCATCGCGTTCATCAATTGTATTATAAAAAAAGGCGCCGAAAGCAGCACCTGTGATTCGGGTCGTGGCATCAGTTACATGCTGCAGAATCGACTGGACGTCCAGCTTCTCGGATATTACTTTACCAATATTGTTAAGTATCTGCAGTCGTTCTGCACTTTGCCTGATTTTTTTTTCCGCCGCCAGGCTTTCGGAAATGTCCCTTGCGATTTTGGATGCACCGATAATTTTACCGTAGCTATTCTTAACAGGAGACACGGTAAGTGAAATTTGGATTTCACGACCTGAACGGTGCACCCTTACCGTTTGAAAATGGTCCACTTTTTTACCTGCCCGGATATTACCGATGATTAAATCCTCTTCATCCCGCAGGGATAAGGGGATCAAAGTACTGATATGTTTGCCTATGATTTCATTTTCCGTATAGCCAAAGATTTTTTCGGCACCAGCATTCCAACTGGTTATAATACCGTCGAGACTCTTACTGATGATGGCATCGTCGGAAGACTCGACGATTGCGGATAGTATCGCTTGTTTTTCCTCTCCGTATTTCTGATCTGTAATATCTACAAGGGTATTGTGCGCGCCAATAATTACATTTTTTTCATCAAATACAGGTCTTGGAAAAACCAGTAAATTGCGAAAAGTATGGTCCGGCCGCTCTATCGTTATTTCAGCCGCCTCAAACGATCTCCCTTCCTTAAGTGTGCGTGCCATCGGGCATTCATTCAGTGGCATGGGCTTGCCATCGGTATGGTATATCTTCCATGAACCGCACCATAGATCTTCACCAAGTTTTGGCGCCCGGCCCCAAAGATTAACTGCTGCCGGATTATAGTACGTTATGTAACCCTGTGCATCACACGTATATATGGCTACCGGTGAAGCATTAACCAATTCCTCAAAATGCAGGTTGATTCCCGGGGTCTGAGGTTTTTCATAGAGGCGGGCACTTATAGGGTCTTGCACGGCTTCCCGCATAAAAATTTTATTAGTCAAAGTAAAAGCAAAAATACAACCTTAGCTCTAAATAACGAGATTTCCTAAAACTTGTTTTGTTTATTATTCCATTAGCTAAATTTGTTATATATTGTTAATATTAAGAGTGCGCAAGTAAGCACTGACTAAAATCAGGTTAAAACTTGTTCATTTTCAGCAAATCTTTGTATTATATTAACATAGTTTTTTCAAAACAATAAATTAGCTTTACATTGTGTTCAAAATACACTTACCTGATAAATTACAGGTTTTAACCAATCTTGAATCAACAATGAAAGCTAAATCTTCAATTTGCTTGCTATGCGCTATTTTTATAGCTGCAGTATCTATCAATGCAAATGCTCAAACTAAAAGCAGCCAGGTGTCAGATGCAAAGATCACCTCGATCATAAAAAAACTTACACTCTAAGAAAAAATAGCCATGCTGCATGCAAATGGGATATTCACCTCTGCCGGCGTAAAAAGATTAGGCATTCCAGACCTGGTAACGGATGACGGGCCGCTGGGTGTGAGGGAAGAGGTTAAACCAGGATGGGGTTCGGCGAACCTAACTACTGACTCTGCTACTTTTTTTCCTAATGGCTCAGCATTGGCTGCTACCTGGAATCCTGAGCTAGCTTTCCGCTATGGGCATGATATGGGTGAAGAAGCCCGTAAACGCAATATCACCGTAATGCTTGCACCTGCATTCAATATTTGTCGCACACCGCTGTGCGGCCGTACTTATGAATATTATTCCGAAGATCCGTTTTTAAATGCCCGCCTTGCCGTACAATCCGTAAAAGGTATGCAAAGCCAGCATGTGGCTGCCTGCGTGAAGCATTATGCCGTAAATAATCAGGAGGTGGAGAGAGACTTTGTTAGTGTAAATGTAGATGAGCGTACCCTGCGTGAAATTTACTTGCCTGCTTTTAAAGCATCAATAACTGAAGGTAATGCATGGACGATAATGTCTGCCTACAATAAATTACGTGGTACCTATTGTTCGGAAAATGACTATTTGCTTAATCACATACTGAAAGGCGAATGGAAATTTAAAGGAATGGTGATCAGCGACTGGGGAGGTGTACACAGCACCGTTAACGCAGCCAATCATGGTGTGGACCTGGAGATGGGATCACCGCTTCCTTATAACACCTATCATTTTGCCGATAAGCTCCTTGATTCGGTAAAAGCCGGGAAGGTAAGCATGAGGGTAATTGATGATAAAATTCGCCGTATTTTATGGGTGATGTATCATACGTCTATGAGCGAAAATAAACCTGCCGCAAGCATCAATACCCCTCAACACAGCAAAACAGCCTATGATATTGCAACTGAGTCTATTGTGCTGTTAAAAAATGAAAACCATTTGCTGCCGCTAAACACAGCGGCCATAAAAAGTATTGCGGTGATCGGCGATAATGCTACCCATACTTTCCATTTAGGTGGTTTTGGCGCGGGTGTCAAAGCACGTTATGAAGTGACTGCCTTAGCCGGGTTGAAAAACAAATTAGGTAAAGATATAGCTATAACGTTCGCCCAAGGATATTCGGGCGTTTACCGGCCATCCCGCAGAAACGCCGGTAATGAATTCGGCAAACCTGATTCGGCAATGATAGCACAAGCTGCAGCCACAGCAAAAAGCGCGGATATGGCTATCTTATTTATCGGCGGCAACCGCGATTATGAAAGTGAAAGCCGCGACCGTAAAGACCTGAGCTTGCCATTTAATGAACAGCCACTGGTGGATGCAGTTACCGCTGCCAACCCAAAAACAATTGTGGTAGTGGTGGGTGGTGCCCCATATGACATCAGCCAGATCAAAAAGAATAACCATACCATTGTATGGTCGTGGTATAACGGTTCTGAAAATGGTAACGCCCTTGCCGATGTGTTAACCGGAAAAATAAACCCATCAGGCAAATTACCTTTTACTTTCCCGGCACAACTTAAAGATTCTCCTGCACATGCTTTAAATGCTTATCCCGGCGAAAATTTAAAAGTTGATTACAAAGAAGGTATACTGGTTGGCTATCGCTGGTTTGATACAAAAAAGATTGAGCCACTATATTGCTTTGGTTACGGACTTTCTTACACCGACTTTAAGTACTCTGGTTTTACCACCAATAAAAAAAGCTATAAACCTACCGATCTTATAACAGCCACTTTAAAAGTAAAAAATACAGGGAAATATGCGGGGAAAGAAACGGTACAGCTGTACATAAGCAAAACGGGCTCCGTTGTTGAGCGCGCTGAAAAAGAGCTGAAAGCATTTAAAAAATTAAAGATAGCGCCCGGTGAAACAGCCAGCGTTACTCTAAACATCCCTGTTAAGGATCTTGCTTATTATGATGTTAAAACCAGTAAATGGGTAGTTGAACCGGGTAAATACAAATTGCTCGCCGGTACGTCATCAAGGGACATTGAGCAAAGTGGGATGATCACTGTTGATTGATGGGTTAATTTGAAGATGTGTTAATTTGAAAATGCTTGTGCTGAGCCAAACTATTTTTTGTTCAGCATAAGCTCATCAATCAAACCTTTTAAACTTACTGATGCGCAGGCAATAAGCTCATCGGCGGCACCGTAGTAAATGTAAAGTTTATCATCTTCCAAAACAGTACCGGTGGGGAAGCATACATCATCCACATCGCCGGCAAGCTCATAATCAAGCTCGGGTTTAAATAGCGGATAAGGCAGGCGGGCTATTTCTTTCTGCGGATCCTCAAGGTCCATCAAGGCTGCACAACATGAATACTCGTATCCCTTCCCGGTATCCTTTACACCGTGATATATTATCAGCCAGCCCTTTTCGGTTTCAACAGGGGGGCAACCACTGCCCGTATAACTGGCTTCGTGCGGATATTTGGAGCAGAGGAAAATATGCTCATCAAAATGCAAAAAGTAATCAGCCCAAAACTCATCGGTAAGATCCGACAGTTCATTGATTGCTATTATTTGAATATCCGGTTTTATGCGATGTAAAAAAGTTAATTTGCCATTAACCCTGCGCGGAAAAAAAACAAGGTCCTTGTCGGCTAAAATATTGGCGCCATTATTATACCGGAGGTATTTTTCATTTAACGCACCTAGCGCTTTAGTATAGCAGTCAAAATCATCAAGTGTTATTTTTGGCACTATAATACCCTGCTTTTTAAAATGCTGAAGATTAGATGAGGTAGCCAGCGCGCCTAATGCATTCATGCCGTCAAATGCTATGTAAGTGAGGTAATAAGTGTTGTCAATTTTTACTATCCTGGGGTCTTCCATCCCGTGTAATTCATAATCAAACTCCGGCGACAAAAATGGTTTGTCCATTCGTGTTTTAACCGTTAACGGCGTATCAAGCATACAATATCCA
>JAQNCM010000146.1 GCA_029237615.1 Mucilaginibacter sp. | reverse complement strand
TTGCTGATAAAACAGATTATAAACAGGCTACTATATCTTTAAATAATTCAATAGCCACACGTAAACAAACCGCCGAGGCCATTAACAGCAAGCTTGCTTATCTTAAGCAAATTATGGGCATATCAAGTGATCATCATTTAACGCTTGCATATGATTCTACCCGTTATGAGCAGGAAGCAACTATTGATACCAATCAAAAATTAGATGTTAATAACCGTATTGAATACCGTTTGTTACAAACGCAAAAAAACCTGGAGAACATCAATGTAAATTATTATAAGTGGGGATTTTTACCCTCACTTTCTGCTGTAGGTAACTATAATAATTATTACTTAAGCGGCAGCTTGTCTAATCTTTATAGTAAGGCTTACCCAAATGCTTATGTGGGGTTATCGTTAGATGTGCCGATCTTTACCGGTACCAAACGGTTACAAAATTTAAGTAAGGCAAGGTTACAGGTAGACAGGTCTGACCTTGACATCGTTAATTCGGCAAACACAATTAATACGGAGTATGTACAGGCGCTGGCAGGCTACAAAAGCAATTATACCAACTGGCAACTTTTAAAACAAAATGTTGATCTGGCCAAAGATGTTTATAAGGTTGTCAGTCTGCAATATCGCGAAGGAATTAAAACTTACCTTGATGTTATTATATCGCAGTCAGACTTGCGTACCGCCGAATTAAACTACTATAATTCCTTGTTCCAGTTATTATCCAGTAAAATAGACCTGGAAAAATCACTTGGTATTCTTAATGTACAATAATGCAAATTACTCAAATGAAAAATAGAGATATACTTTTACTTGGCACACTTTTTATGTTTGTTTGGACTTCATGCCATAAGCAAACTAAACAAAACGCTGCACCACCGCCAACTCCTGTTAATGTTACTGAAGCTAAAAAAGCTGAGGCGGTATATTACGATCAGTATCAGGGAACAGTAGTTGCCTTAAACTCGGTTGAATTGCGCAGCGAAGTATCGGGCTTTATTACCGGTATGTTTTTTAAAGAAGGAGAAGTAGTTCCAAAAGGCAAGGAGTTATATGAAATCGATCGTCGTAAATATATAGCCGCCTATCAGCAGGCAGAGGCCAATTTACAAAGCGCTGAGGCCAACTTGATTAAGGCACAAAAAGATATTGACCGTTATACCATGCTGCTTAAAAATGACGCGGTAGCGCGGCAAACGGTAGACCAGGCAGAAGCAGCTTACGAAACCGCTAAAAGCCAGGTGGCCGTGGCAAAAGCGGTGGTTTTATCGGCAAAAACAGATCTTTCGTACTCAATGATAACTGCACCGTTTACCGGCCGGATTGGTATTTCGCAGGTAAAACTGGGGGCACAGGTCACACCCGGCACTACCTTATTAAATACTATCTCCAGCGAACATCCTATAGGCGTTGATGTGGTAATTAATGAAGGGGATATTAACCGGTTTTATCTGCTTCAAAAAAGAAGCAGTGATTCCACTTTTAAGTTGCGATTGTCTGACGGAACCAATTATAACAAACCCGGTAAAGTTCTAGCTATTGACAGGGGAGTAGCCAGCCAAACCGGAACCATCAAAGTAAGGATACAATTTTCTAATACACAAGATGTACTTAAAGATGGTATGAGTTGCGTTTTGAAGGTTTTAAATAACGACTCAGGATACCGGGTCCAAATTCCTTACAAAGCAGTTTCCGAGCAGATGGGTGAGTTTTTTGTTTTTGTTTCACAGGATACCATTGCCAGGCAGCATAAGGTTAAGTTGGGGCCACGGGTTGGCAGCGATGTAGTGGTGATGTCGGGCATTGAGGCAGGAGATAAGGTAATAACCGAAGGTTTTCAACGCCTGCGAGATGGCGGTAAAATAACGCCGGGAGACCAGGCAACAAAGGAACCTGCTAAAACAGCCAAACAGTAAATCAATAAGACCAGGAAAAATTGAACCATTTCCTCAAAAAATAAACGAATGATTGCAGATACTTTTATACGAAGGCCTGTTACGGCGATAGTTATTTCGATAGTAATAGTAGTGGTTGGTATTTTGGCAATCAATAGCCTTCCCATAGGCCAGTATCCCGAAATTACGCCGCCAACTGTTCAAATAACCGGTACCTATAGTGGTGCAGATGCAGTGACTGTTGAGCAAACGGTAGCTACCCCGATAGAAGTGCAGGTTAACGGAACGCCCGGTATGACCTACCTTCAAAGTAACAGCACAAGCAATGGCCAGATGACCATGACGGCTAACTTCGAGGTTGGGACGGATATTAATATAGCGGCGCTTGATGTACAGAACAGAGTAGGTATAGCCACACCTTCGTTACCGCAGGATGTGCAGCGGTTGGGTTTAACAGTACGCAAGCGCAATCCGAGTATTTTGATGCTGGTGGCCATGTTCTCCCCAAAGGGAACACATGATGTTACCTTTATGGATAACTATACCAACGTGTTTGTAAAGGATGCGCTTACCAGGACTAAAGGTGTAGGCGACGTTTTTACCCGTGCGGATGATTTTAGCATGCGCATATGGCTAAAACCGGATAAACTGGCCGCATTCGGAATGACGGCAGCTGATGTTACCAGCGCCCTGAATGAGCAAAATGCACAGGTGGCGGCAGGTATAGTAGGTGTACCGCCCCAGGAAAAAGCTGAACCCTTTGAATATTCAGTTTTAGTAAAAGGCCGTTTGTCAAAGCCTGAAGAGTTTGCCAATGTTATTGTAAGAACTATACCCGGCACCGGCGCAATTGTGCACCTTAAAGATGTAGCGCGGGTTGAATTGGGCAAATTCAACTATTCAGGCAATTCATTTGTTGACGGCAAACGAGCATCTTACCTGTTGATTTACCAGGCCCCTAACAGTAACGCCCTTGAAACAGCCGACGCCGTTTATGCAACAATGGAACAACTTAAAAAATCGTTTCCTGAAGATGTTAACTATGTAGTACCCTTTGAATCCATTACCGTTGTAAAAGTATCCTTACACGAAGTAGTGCAAACGCTGATAATTGCCCTGGTTTTGGTTATTGTGGTAGTGTTTTTGTTTTTACAAAGCTGGCGCACAACGCTCATACCCGTACTTGCGATACCTGTATCCATCATTGGCACCTTTATATTTTTTATACCGCTGCATTTTACAATCAATACGCTTACTTTATTCGGGTTTGTACTTGCTATAGGTATTGTGGTTGACGATGCCATCGTGGTGGTGGAAGCAGTTCAGCATTATATGGATGAGGAGGGAATGTCGCCGAAAGATGCAACATCGCATGCAATGCAGGATATATCAGCCCCCGTTATTGCAATCGCTCTGATACTTGCAGCCGTATTTGTCCCTGTTGGGTTTATACCTGGTATTGTAGGGCGGCTTTACCAGCAATTTGCCATAACCATTGCCATATCCGTACTGATCTCCGCTTTTGTTGCACTTTCTTTAACACCGGCCCTTTGTACACTCATCCTGCGCCCGCATAAGCTGGATGCAAAATCAAAGGGATTGGACAGGCTTTTTTTTAAATTTAACAACTGGTTTGACCGCGTTGCCGGCAAATACCGTAACGGGGTTGACAGGAGTATAAAAAATTCAAAGTTTATCATTGTAATTTTAGTTTGCGTTATAATAGGGGCCATCTTATTGTTTAAAAATAAGCCATCCGGATTTATTCCGCTGGAAGATGATGGCCGTATCTATATTACCTATGACCTGCCCGAAGCATCGTCAACCCAAAGAACCGTTGGCATCCTGCATGAAATGATGCATACACTTGACAGCATCCCGGGAATATTTCATTATGCTGCGCTGGGTGGATTGAACGCCGTAAGTTTTGCCAGTAAATCAAACAGCGCCACCATCTTTGTGCAGCTCAAGCCATGGGATCAAAGAGATAGTAAGGACCTGCAAATAGGAGCTATAATAGCCAATTTACAAAAGCGCCTGGCCAGGTACAAAGAAGCAAATGTGGTGGTAATTCAACCGCCTGCCATACCGGGCTTGGGTAGTACCGGCGGTTTCTCATTTATACTTGAGGAAAAAGAGGCCGGCGGGGATATCACCGTTTTTGAAAAGACCTTACAAAATTTTGTGGCGGCCGTTAACAAACGTCCTGAAATAGCAAAGGCATTTACATTTTTCACTGCTAAAACGCCTGCTTATCAACTGGTTATTGACAGGGAGAAAGCTAAGAAACTGGGCATCGCTATCAGTGACGTCAATTCTGCCCTGCAAACTTATATGGGTAGTCTGTATGTAAACGACTTTACTATTTACGGCAGAAATTTTCACGTAGTAGCCCAGGCTGATACCAATTACCGGACGACCATACAGGATATTGGCCATTATTTTGTGCGTAACCAGGCTGGCGCAATGGTGCCTTTAAGCACGCTTACATCCTTTAAAATAATTGAGAATGCACCATTGATCTCTCACTATAACTTATTCCGATCTGCTGAGATTGACGGCAGCCCTAAGCCAGGTTATAGTAGCGGGGACGCCTTAACCGCATTAAAAGAAGTTGCCGACAGTACTTTACCCCAGGGCTTCGGCTATGAATTTTCGGGATTAAGCCGGGAAGAACTTTTATCGGGCTCAAAAACCGTTTATATTTTTATGCTGTCAATAGGATTCGTATTTCTTTTCCTGGCAGCATTATATGAAAGCTGGTCGGTACCATTCTCGGTGCTGTTAGCTGTGCCATTGGGAGCTTTCGGAGCGATTTTATTCCTCACCTTTAATCCGGGTTTAAACGATAACGTTTATGCGCAGATCGGGTTGATAACCCTTATTGGTCTTGCAGCCAAAAATGCTATCCTGATCGTGGAGTTTGCCAAGGAACGGGTTGACAGGGGAATGGAACTTGAAAAAGCTACATTAGATGCAGTAAGACTTCGTTTAAGGCCAATCATCATGACCTCAATGGCATTTATATTGGGTGTACTGCCGTTGGTATTTGCATCCGGTGCCGGTGCACAGGCAAGGCAAACCATTGGCTGGACAGTTTTTGGCGGTATGCTTGCTGCAACTTCGCTGGCTATATTTATCGTGCCGGTATTGTTTTTTGTGATAACCCGCTTTGCCTATGGAAAGGAAAAACTTGCTGAGCTGCAAAAACATTATAAGGCAGATCCGGACCGGAATCCTCAGACATAAATCACACCCGTTAACCCGCCGCTTATTGCAAAAAAAAACAACAAGTCAAACCAGTCGATAATATTAAAAAGCCACGAATAGGAAAATCTGTTCGTGGCTTTTTAGTTTACTGCTAATGGGGAAAAAACTGGAACATGGCTCATTGTTTGTAAACCGCTTTTTTGCGCTTTCTATCATGCAAAAGCTACACTTTCATCATGATTAAATAAACCGGAAATATATTTTTATCCTATTTTTTATATTATTTATTACAATTGGCTTAATTAATAAGTATCACAAAATAAATTATTGATGGTCAGCTTGTAAGCTATTAACAATTGTTAAGAAAGTTGAAACTTTACAGCTCTTATTTTGCATTATAGTGTCAAAATATGCAGAAAATGGTATTAATGGCAAAGTATTTGTAAAGCCGACTATCATATTAGTTATTATTTTATTCACTAATGAAAACACAACGATGAAAAACACAACTAAACTTTTAGCTTCTGCATTATTTGCGGTTGCTATATTATTCGGAACCGATGTAAAAGCGCAAATAATTACGCCCAACAAACTTAGATTTGGCGTTGGTGTTGAAGGGGGCATTCCCACAGGAACAGCCAGTAATTTTTCCAACTTTGAGTTAGGTGGTACAGCCAGGTTACAATATGGGCTATCAAAAAATCTGGCCCTTACCCTTACCTCTGGTTACTACAATTTCTTTGGTAAAGATCAACCGGGTACAACTGTCCAATATCAGTCTATGGGTATGGTGCCAATAAAAGCAGGTATTAAAGCTTTCTTCACTCCAAACTTTTATTTTGGTGCAGAAGCAGGTGCCGGGATTGAAACCAAAACCTTCCAGCCACAAGGCGTAAATCAAGAATTTGTTAATAAAGATACCAAACTGCTTTTATCTCCGGCAATTGGTTATGCAACCAAACATTGGGATGTAGGCGTTCGTTACGAAAATTATTCAGGTCAGAGCAATAATTTTGGCCTGGTAGCTTTACGGGTAGCTTATGGATTTGGTCTTTAATAGTTTATATCACAGTTTCTTATAAAAAGAAGGCGCTTTATCGATTGATGAAGCGCCTTCTTATATTCAGCGGTATTGTTCTAATTTAATTTACCAAGCGCTTCTTTAATGCGTCTTACAGCTTCGATCAATTTATCTTCAGCAGCGGCATAAGAAATACGGATAGATTTTTTATCTCCAAATGAATCGCCGCCAACGGTAGCAACATGTGCTTCTTCCAGTAAATAAATGCTCAGCTCGTCTGCATCTTTAATGGTATTGCCATTATAGCTTTTTCCAAAAAATGAAGTTACATCCGGGAAAAAGTAAAAAGCACCTTCGGGAAGATTAACTTTTACGCCTTCAATATCTTTTAATAAGTTGTAAACAATGTCTCTGCGTTTTTTAAATTCTTCACGCATTTTTAAAACAGATTCTAAACCACCTTCCAAAGCAGCAACTCCTGCTTTTTGTGTGATAGAACAAGTGCCGGAAGTTATTTGTCCCTGCATTTTATCACAGGCATTAGCAATTTCTTTGTTAGATGCGGTATAACCAATCCTCCAGCCGGTCATTGCGAAAGCTTTGGAAAAACCATTTATAATTATTACGCGGTCTTTTATAGTTTCAAATTGTGCTATCGACTCATGCTTATCCACAAAGTTAATATGCTCGTAAATTTCGTCGGAAAGTATGTAAATATTTGGATGTTTTTCAAATACTTTGGCCAGGCCCTCTAACTCATTTTTGCTGTAAACGCTGCCCGTTGGGTTACATGGCGACGAAAACATAAATAACTTTGTTTTTGGCGTAATAGCAGCTTCTAATTGCTCAGGAGTAATTTTAAAATCCTGCTCGACAGGTGCTTCGATAAATATGCTTATGCCTTCTGCCAGCTTCACCACTTCCGAATAAGAAACCCAGTAAGGAGTAGGAATAATTACTTCTTCGCCGGGATTTACAAGGCACAACACCGCATTTGCGATAGCCTGCTTAGCTCCGGTTGAAACTACTATCTGGCTAAAATCATAATCAAGCCCGTTTTCGATTTTTAATTTTCCTGCAACAGCCTTTCTTAAGTCAGGATATCCTGAAACAGGCGTATAATACGTATAATTCTGATCCATAGCCTGTTTAGCGGCTTCCTTAATGTGCTCAGGGGTGTGAAAATCCGGTTCGCCAAAGCTAAGGCTGATCACGTCTACACCTTTAGCAGCAAGTTCCCGGCCCATTTTGGCCATTTTAATTGTCGCTGACTCAGACAGGTTATTGATCCTGTTACTTAATGCACTCATATGATTTTTTCGTTATTGCGGCAAATATAGAAAAAGTCCTAAGTCTATAGACTTAAGTATTAAGTCATTTTGTTTATTTTTTTCTGTTTAAGTTTAAGAGTTCTCAGATAAGACTCCCCGCTTAACAATTATTCATATTTTTGGCCCAAATTTAAAAGTCTTGAAAGAACAAAAAAGGATCATACTTATTGCATTGTTTACGGGTATAGTCCTGATGCTCGCAAAATTCGGCGCCTATTTTATTACAGCATCCAACTTTGTGCTTACAGACGCCGCCGAAAGCATAGTAAACGTACTGGCAAGCTCTTTTGCTTTTTTCAGCATATACCTGGCTGCGCAGCCACGTGACGAGAACCATCCCTACGGACATGGAAAAGTTGAATACTTTTCTGTTTTTATTGAAGGATCGTTAATTGGCCTGGCTGCAATAATAATTATTGTTAAGTCGGTTTATGGTATTTTCTATCCCAATGCCATACATGACCTGCTATCGGGAGCGGCGATAATTGGGGTAACAGGTTTAATTAACGGTGGATTGGGCTTTTATATGATAAAGAGAGGTAAATCGCTTCCTTCAATTACTATCGAGGCTGATGGCCGTCATCTTTTAGCAGATATGGTTACCAGCATTGGATTAGTGGTTGGGCTGCTGCTTATCGACTTTACAAAAATTTTATGGCTGGATAGCGCCTTATCTGTTTTGGTTGCCTTATATATTTTATTTAGCGGCTATAAGCTTGTTCGCAGATCGGTCTCAGGTTTGATGGACGAGGCTGATTTTGGAGTGGTAACCGAGATAGTAAAAGTGCTGAACGAAAAACGAAAGGTTGAATGGATAGACATTCATAACTTTCGCGCGCAAAAATATGGGAATGAACTGCATATAGATTGCCACATGACCTTACCTAATTACTTTGATCTGAACAGGGTACACGAAGAGGTAAAACTTGTGGATATGTTGATTAACAGGGAGGTGACCAAAACAGAATTATTTATCCATACCGATCCATGTGTGCCTGAATGTTGCCATTACTGCAGCATGCCTAATTGCCCTATCCGGTCAGAAGCAAAGACAGAAGATATTACCTGGACGCTGGATAAACTTATACGGAATAAAAAATATTTTGAATAATGTATTTTAATGTACGTGTTTACGGTCTGCTTATTAATGATGACAATGAAATACTGATCAGCGATGAACAGGAATATGGCATGCGTTTTACAAAATTTCCGGGTGGAGGACTTGAGTTGGGCGAAGGCCTTATTGACGGTTTGAAACGTGAGTTTGTAGAGGAATGTAATGTGGAAGTAGAAGTATTAAACCATTTTTACACGACTGATTTTTTCGTAGAGTCGGCCTTTAACGACTCCCAGGTGATTAGTGTTTATTACCTGGTTAAAAACAAAGAGCCATTAAATTTAACTATTAAAACCATTGTGTTTGATTTTGAGGGAGAAGGAGAAATATTGCAGGCATTCAGATGGGTTAAATTAACCGATCTGGCCGCAGAGGTATTCCTTTTTCCAACGGATCAGCATGTGGCAAAACTTTTAATAAACACTATATGAGTTTGGCAGACAGAGACTTAAAGGTTATTTGGCATCCATATACCCAAATGAAGACAGCATTACCACCAATACCCATTGTACGTGGCGAGGGTACCTGCCTTTTTGATGAAAAAGGGAAAAAATATATCGACGCAATCTCATCCTGGTGGGTAAATATACATGGACATGCGCATCCATACATCGCCAAAAAAGTTTCGGAGCAACTGTTTAAGCTGGAGCATGCAATTTTTGCCGGCTTTACGCATGAAGGTGCGGTTGAATTAGCAGAAAGGTTGTTAAATATATTGCCCGCTAACCAGCAAAAAGCATTTTATTCTGACGACGGTTCAACGGCTGTTGAGGTTGGTATTAAAATGTGTCTTCAATATTGGCATAATAAAGGAGAGGGGCGCAACAAAATATTGGCTTTTAAAAACGCATATCACGGTGATACCTTCGGGGCTATGGCTGTGAGCGGCCGCAGTGCTTTTACTGCAGCATTTGATGCCTTGCTGTTTGAAGTTGAATTTATTGATTTACCCGATTCTTCTAATATACAGGCTCTCAAATCTCACATCTCCAATCTCAAATCTCAGGCGGCGTGTTTCATATTCGAACCCCTGGTGCAGGGCACTGCCGGTATGGTAATGTATGAGGCCGAACTCCTTGACCAGCTAATGAAACACTGCCGTGAAGAGGGTGTTTTGATGATTGCCGATGAAGTGTTTACCGGCTTTGGTCGTACAGGTAAGTCATTTGCCTGCGATCATGTAAATGAACAGCCAGACATCATGTGTTTTTCCAAAGGCTTAACCGGCGGAACAATGGCTTTGGGCCTTACTACCTGTACGTTGCAGATTTACGAAGCTTTTTTATCGGATAACCGCCTAAAAACACTGTTTCACGGACATTCATTTACCGCTAACCCGGTGGCCTGCGCGGCTGCACTGGCAAGTTTGGACCTTTTTATGGAGGATGCTACGGCTCAAAGCATAAAAAGAATTGAAACTGCACATCATCAGTTTGCCTTAAAAATAAAAACGCATTCTAAGGTGAAAGCAGTAAGACAAACCGGGACTATCCTGGCATTGGAATGGCAAACCGGTAGCGATACTTCATACTTTAGCTCATTGCGCGATACATTATACAACTACTTTTTAGCGGCCGGCATTATATTACGGCCATTAGGAAACATTATTTATATTTTACCTCCTTATTGCATTACTGATGCAGAGCTAGCCTACATTTACAGCAAAATTGAACAGGCATTGGATGAAATATAAATATTCAGCAATCGCGTAGTAACCCCTTAAAAATTATGGAACTAAAAAAATTACTCTCTCATATTATAACAGATAACAAACTGCATGCACGCTGGTTAAATACATTATCGTTGATGGAAAATACCGGTGCACGCAAAATATCTGCCAGTGAAGACCCGCTTACCGTTACTTATATTATTTTAAAGCACGCCGCCGAAGAACACCGTCATGCTTTTTATCTTAAAAAACAAATAGAAAAAACCGGCGATGTGCTTTGTCCCACTTATGCACCCGAATACTTATTAGCACCCGCCTTCAGCAAATACTATCTTAACCAACTGGATATTGAAGTATGCCGCTATTTAAAAAAAGAACTCGGCTTAACTGGAAAAGACTTGCGCTTTGGCGCTTACTTGCTGGTAACCTATGCCATTGAAGTACGTGCAGACGAATTATATCCTGTATACCAGGAGGCACTGGAAGCGGTGTCAAGCAAAGTGAATGTTAAATCCATTATTTTAGAAGAAGAAGGACACCTGGAAGAGATGATCAGCCAGCTAAAGAAATTTTCACTGCAATGGGAATTTTATGCGCAAAAGGCTGTTGAGTTTGAAAGCAGGTTGTTTTCTGAATGGGTAGACGCATTGGCGGGTGATTTATTGTTACAATAAAAATTAAACATCAATTTGAAATTTAATTAAAAGTTCTCTCTACCGGGGAGGATTTAGGTGGGACGCGCTCAGCTTTTCAAAATCTTCTAGAGTGTCAATGTCAATAATCCCCTGAGGAAAAGGGATAACATGGGCTTTATCAGCATATTTTAATAAAAGTTTTTTGGCCCCTTCCTGTCCTTTTAATGATAGCAATTCAGGAAAATAAACAGCGTCAAATAATGCAGGCGGCCCTAATGTTTCATTATAGGCACAGACAGCAATCCCTTCTTTCGATTTTGCAAGAATAAGCAGATTTAGTATATGAGTATCTACCAGCGGCTGGTCGCAAAGCATTAAAATTACCGAAGTAACTTTTGGCTCAATTTTTTGCATTTCGATTATCCCCGACCTGATAGAAGATGCCATACCTTCCTGCCAGGCTTCATTATAAACGGTAATAATGTTTAAATTTTTAATTGTCGGCTCAATTACGTCCTTATTTGCACCGGTTACAACAATTACAGGATCGCAGACAGAGGCGTTGGCTGTTTCGATGGTTCGTTGCAGCAAAGTTTGCCCTTTATATATTAAATTTTGTTTGGGTTTACCCAACCTGACTGATGCACCTGCTGCAAGTATAATGATACCGGTCATGTAGTTAACAGGATTTTATTTCAACAGTCGGAATGCTTTGCTCAATCAGTTGTTCGGCGGCGCGGTTATGGATAACCGGTTTATCTCTAAGCGATGTGCCCGACCTTTTAGTCAAAACAGCCTGCATTTCTGCAATAACTGACAAGGCAATTTCGTCCGAATTTTCCGAACCAATATCCAGCCCGGCAGGTCCGTAAATGCTTTTTAATTGCTGAGTGGTAATTTCAACACCCTCATCTCTCAATTCATCTAATATCCGGTTCAATCTTTTCTTTGGTCCCAAAGCAGCGATGTATGGTAATCCTATGGGTAATAATTCCCTCAGCATAGCAATGTCATAGTTGTAATTATGAGTCATCAGTACAACTACAGAACGATCATCCAACACGATTTTGGAAAGCGCTTGTTCCGGTTTTGCAATAATTATTTTTTTGGCAAGCGGAAAACGTTCAGGGACTGCATAATTTGCCCTGCCGTCAACCAGCGTAACGTGCCAGCCTAATACTGCTGCAAATTGTACTAATGGAATGGCATCGTTACCTGCCCCAAAGATCACCAGCGAAACAGCAGGCTGTATCAATTCAATAAAACAGGTAAACCGGTTACCGTACACATAAGTTTTTGTTACTGAATTGCCATTTTTCAGCACATCTTTTGCATCTGCAAGCAGTGCTTCTTTTATATCTTCGTCGGGGAATGTTCCTCGTATTTGCTCATCTGCTGTTAACAATAAAGAAGTTCCCGGTTGCGCGGCTTGTTTATCATTTAAGGAAAACAAGGTGATCAGCACAACTGGCGCTCTTTTACTTAAAAATTGCCTGAACAATTGGATCGGGGTATGCGGTTTATCCGGAAATATAGGTTCAATTAAAATATGGATAATGCCGTTACAGCCTAATCCAACACCAAATTTTGCGTCGTCATCGTCGGTTGTATCATAAGTAACTAGCATAGGCTTGTTTTGCGCCATCACTAACCGGGCTTTTCTCAAGGCATCGCCTTCCAAACAGCCACCGCTTATAGCGCCGGTAAGTTGCCCGTCTTCAGTAATAAGCATGCGCGCACCGGCACGGCGATAGGATGACCCTTCAACCAGCACCACTGTCGCCAAAGCGGTTTGTTTACCATCTTTATAGGCATTATCAAACGCAGTTACTATCTCCTGTAATTCTTTCACCCGGCAGTTCTTTTAAAATATGCTTTTTCAACAAATATAAACCAATGTTGTTTATCTGTTATATAAAGGGTAATTACTTCATGTAACAAATTTAAAATGTAAGATAAAAAGTACATTTAAACAACACTGTACAAATATGGATTCGTTATTTTTACGTTATAAAACATCAGCCGAAGTATTTGGCCGCATGTGTGTATTGGATCTTTTAAAGCGTAAATAATTGTTATTAGATAATCACGGAAGAAAAATAAATTACCTGCGATTGGCCGTCACAGACAGGTGCAACCTGCGCTGTTTTTATTGTATGCCCGAAGAGGGCCTGAACTGGCTTTCGCGTAAAGAACTCATGACCTACGAGGAAATGTTTCAGGTTTGCTCGCTATTGGTTAAAATGGGTATAGAAAAAATCCGTATTACCGGCGGCGAGCCGTTTGTAAGGAAGGACATCATGAAGTTTTTAACCTCACTTTCCGGTTTGCAGGGATTAAATGAGCTCACCATAACCACTAACGGGGTATTAACGGCACCTTATGCGAAAGAATTGAAAAGGATAGGCGTAAAGTCTGTGAACCTTAGTTTGGATACATTGGATGCCAACCGTTTTTTCTCAATCACCGGGAGGGACGAATTTCAAAAGGTAATGTCAACCCTCGACGAGTTGTTGAAGCATGACATAGAAGTTAAAATAAATGCCGTAGTAATGGACGGCAAAAATAATCAGGATATTATTCCATTGGTTGAGATGACTAAGGATTTGCCTGTTAGCGTCCGTTTTATTGAAGAGATGCCTTTTAACGGAGATGGTCATTTATATACAGGTTTAAAGTGGGACCATGTACGTATTTTGGAGGAAGTAAAAGATCGTTATCCAGACATAAAAAAAACCGTTGATCCATTATTTTCTACTTCCTATAATTACCAGGTTCCGGGTCACAAGGGAAGTATAGGAATAATTGCAGCTTATTCCCGTACCTTTTGCGGTACCTGTAACCGGATCCGTATTACACCCGAAGGTGTGGTAAAAACTTGTTTATATGATAATGGTGTCTTAAATATTAAAGACCGGTTACGCGAGGGTGATACGGAAGAAACGGTAAAGGCTGTGCTGTTAAATGCTTTTAATAACAAGGCAAAAAACGGATGGGACGCAGAGCGAAAGAGAACTAAAAATCAGGGTGTACATGAATCTATGGCCACTATTGGTGGTTAATTAAATTGTAAGCAATAGCAATAACTGGCGGATAAATGACAACTGTTGAAGAAGCCGAAAATATAATAATGGCGCAGGTAAAAGATTACGGTGCCGAAATTGTCCCGTTTGAAATGGCACTGGGCCGTGTGTTGGCTGAAAATATTAAAGCTGACCGTGACTTACCGCCATTTAACCGGGTAACAATGGATGGCATAGCTATCAATTATGATGCTATTGAAAATGGCATAAGCACATTTCGCATAAAGGCGACACAGGCCGCCGGCGATGAGCCCGCTCATATTAGCGAACCTGCTGAATGTATTGAGATTATGACCGGTGCCATGCTTCCGCTCTCCGCTGATACCGTTATCCGCTATGAGGATCTTGAGCTGAGGGCCGGGCTAGCCACCCTGGTTACAAACGTGATAAAAAGAGGCCAAAACATACACTACAAAGGAAACGATAAAAAGCAAGATGAGCTTGTTGCAATCGAGGGACAACTGGTTACTCCGGCAATGATAAGTCTGATAGCATCCGTTGGAGAAACTGAATTGCGCGTAAAAAAATTACCCCGCGTTGTTATCCTTTCATCCGGGGACGAATTGGTTGAAATAGATCAGATACCTTCTCCATACCAAATCAGGATGTCAAACAGCTATACAATGAAAGCGGTTTTAAAACAACACCAACTGGAGGCTGATAGGCTGCATTTGCCCGATGACCCGGAAATCATAAAAAACAAATTAAAAACCTGCCTGGAAAATTACGATGTATTATTGATGAGCGGAGGGGTATCCATGGGCAAGTTCGATCACATACCGAAAGCATTAGAAGCGTTACAGGTAACCACACTTTTCCACAAAGTACAACAGCGCCCCGGTAAACCATTCTGGTTTGGAAAGCATGAAAACGGACAGCTTGTTTTTGCGTTCCCAGGTAATCCGGTTGCTACTTTTATGTGCCTTTACCGTTATTTTTTGCCATGGTTAAGGGCTACATCGGGTATGCCGGTGCAACCGCCCCTACAGGCGGTGTTGGATAATCGTTTAAGCTTTAATCATTCTTTAAAATACTTTTTGCAGGTTATACTTTATTATAATGAGTTTTGCCAGCTAATGGCCGCACCGGTTGAAGGGAATGGTTCAGGTGATTTTGCTAACTTAGCAGATACAGATGCCTTTATGGAATTGCCGCTTGAAAAAAACGAATTTAAAAGAGGAGAGGTGTTTAAAATATGGCCCTTTAACCACAGATTTTAAATGATTTATTTGATTGCACAGATTTGACTGCAGCTGTTTATAAAATATCTATGTTAAATTCCTGATATTTACATGCATAATCAACCAATCAAATTTCAACTAATCTTTTATCAGTGGAGGTGTATAAACATTCTGAATTAACACATAAAATTATTGGGTGTGCAATGCAGGCACATCCTTTTTGGGAAACGGTTTTCAGGAGGTTATATACCAAAGGGCACTTGCTATTGAGTTGGCAAAGGCTGATTTAAATTTTCAAAGAGAACTGGAAGTGGCGATATATTATAAAGATATCACCGAACCTATTGGAATAAGGAGAGTAGATTTTTTAATTGAAGGAATAATTTTGTTGGAAATAAAAGCATTAAGCGGAATAGAGGATTTGCATATAAATCAAATCTTAAATTACTTAAAAGCCTATAAATTGGAAGTTGGCTTATTAATCAATTTTGGTGAAAAAAGTCTTAATTTTAAAAGGCTGGTGTTGTGAAGATAGTTAATAAATAAAATCAGAATCAACAAAATAATCTGTGAAATCAAATAAATCATTTAAAATCTGTGATCAATAATCTGTGAAATCAAATAAATCATTTAAAATCTGTGATCACGCACTTAGATAAACAAGGCAACCCGGTGATGGTAGATGTAACCGAAAAAAAGGTTTCGCACCGTACGGCTGTTGCACGCAGTATAGTTAGCCTGCCGGATGAAGTGCTGAAACATTTAATTGAAGGCGACCTGCAGACAAAAAAAGGTCCTGTTTTTCAAACGGCTATCATCGCAGGCATAATGGCTGCTAAAAGAACCGGCGAACTGATACCGCTTTGTCATCCGCTCGGCCTGGATAACTGTAAGGTAATTATCAGCATAAACGACAAACAAGAAGTAGTTATCGATTGTACTGCAACTATCACAGCCAAAACAGGCGTGGAAATGGAAGCGCTGGTAGGTGCTTCCATAGCGGCATTAACTATTTATGATATGTGCAAAGCCATGAGTCATGACATTGTAATTAAAGAAACCAAGCTAATAGAAAAAACAGGGGGGAAACGTGACTTTAAAAGAGCATAAAAAACATATTGATCTTAAAAGGCCGTCATTGGGTAATTATAGCTGGAATGAGTATGCATTTGTAGGTGCACCATGCACTGTCATAAAATTTTTGTCAGACCAGGTGATCAATGCCTTGTCGCCGGGTTATAAATGCGGCTATGCAGATACCACGCACAACGATGATATGACTTCATTACCGGGACGTTTATCAAACGGCGCAACAATAGAGTATACTGACCAGGTAAATTACCGGCAGTTAAATTATAAATCAGCCTTTAATGCCTTTAAATTAAAAGAAATATTTACTGATTGTGACCTTGTGCTGGTAAACGGCAACCATCAGCAGGCTAAAAACCAGGTAGTAATTATAAGCGAGAGTAAAAAAGCCTCACTGCAAAAACGTCTTGACCAGCTGACCAATGTTAAAATGTTATTGCTGGCAGATGGCACCAACGAGGTGTTCTCTTTTATAAAAGAAGCTATCCCGAACTGGCATCAATTACCGCTTTACCGCATGGGTGATACCGGTAATATCATCGCTTATTTTAAAAAAGAATTACAGCAGGCAACACCTGTATTAAACGGGTTAGTGCTTGCCGGTGGCAAAAGCGAACGGATGGGTTTTGATAAAGGCGCTGTTAACTGGCATGGTAAAGAACAGCGTTATCATATGACAGATCTGTTAAAATCTTTTTGTAATGATGTATTTATTTCCTGCCGGCAGGATCAGCAGCAGGAAATGAATCCGGGATATTTAAGTATGACGGATACTTTTACAGGTTTGGGTCCCTATGGGGCGATACTATCTGCGTTTCGTGAAAAGCCGGACAATGCTTGGCTTGTTGTTGCATGTGATCTTCCTTTGCTGTCGGTTAATACTTTGCAGCACCTGGTGGCTAACCGTAACACCTCATCTGTTGCTACCACGTATCGAAGTCCGCATGATAACTTCCCCGAACCGCTCATTACCATATGGGAGCCCAAAAGCTATCCTGTATTACTCTCATTTTTGGCACAGGGATATTCATGTCCTAGAAAAGTACTAATTAATAGCGAAATAACATTATTGAATGCTCCTGAGCCGGGGGAATTAACTAATGTTAACACGCCTGACGAATTGGGGAAAGTTAAACGTTTACTGCATCAAAAAATAGCTGCCGAATGACCACTGATTTTTTAAGATATAGCTGCCAGATAGCTTTGCCGGGTTTTAACGAAAGTTCGCAATTGCTTTTACAAAATTCGAAGGTGCTGGTTGTTGGCGCCGGTGGCCTTGGTTGCCCGGCGGCGCAATATTTGGCTGCGGCAGGAGCAGGAACTTTGGGCATTGCTGATTTTGACACCGTATCCATAAGCAATTTACACAGGCAAATTTTGTACACCCCTGCTGATGTTGGGCAAAAAAAAGCAGTAATAGCTTGTGAACGTTTACAAAAGCAAAATCCCGGCATAAAATTAGTACCGCACGATGTTCAGGTTACTTCGAAAAATGTAATGGACCTGATTGCGCCGTATGACATCATTGTTGATGGCACCGATAATTTTGAAACCAGGTATTTATTAAATGATGCTTGTGTAATAACCGGGAAGCCAGTGGTATATGGTGCCATCTACCAATTTGAAGGACAGGTTGCTGTTTGGAATTTAAAAGATGAACGAGGCCAGAAAAGCCCTAATTACCGTGATGTTTTTCCAAAAGTAAATGCCGCTCAAATACCCAATTGCAGCGAAGGCGGTGTGATACCAACACTTGCCGGTATAATAGGCTGTATGCAGGCCAATGAGGTGTTAAAATATATCACGAAAACCGGCGAAATTATGGCCGGGAAGATACTGGTGTTCGATGCGCAAACCATGCAAAGCCATATCATTAAAATAGGCGATACAACCAATACCCATATTAACAGATTAATTGAAACGGTTGATAGTCCTGTTATGACAGCTAATGATTTGAAGAATCATCTCGAACTTAATTCGGTAACGCTGATAGATGTAAGAACCGAAGAGGAACACGAAGAATTTAATATTGGCGGCGAGAACATTCCTTTGGACGAGCTGGATAAACACTTCAATACAATTAACACAGCTATTAAAACGGTTCTTTACTGTACTTCGGGCAAAAGAAGCAGGGAAGGGGTAACTATCCTCAAAAAAAAATACCCCAAAGCGCAAGTGTTTTCACTTGATGGCGGGGTTAAATCGTGGTTAGAAGCCGGAGATCAGGCTTAATAAATTAAAAGGCACACAAGTATTTTAACTCTCTTTAACCTTCAATCACTAGTCTCTAACCTCACGGATGCGCCGCAACCCAAACTTCGCCATCCTCAAAAATTTCCTTTTTCCAGATCGGCACTGTTTGTTTTAGGGTATCGATAATAAAACGGCAGGCCTCAAACGCAGCTGCGCGGTGAGCGGCTGATACGGCAATAATTACAGGTACCTCACCAATTTCCAGTATGCCTGTACGGTGATAAATCAATATTTTTTGTACAGGCCATTTTTCCAAAGCTTGTTTTGCTATCTTTTCCATTTCTGCTATGGCCATAGGCTCATATGCCTCAAACTCAAGGCGGATAACCGGCTTTCCCTTTGTGGCATTGCGCACCGTTCCGATAAAAACATCGATTCCACCGGATTCAGGCGACATGATCCAGTCAATAGATGATTGGATATTGAGCTGTGATGAAAAAATTTTGATCGTTGTATTCAAATTGAAATAATTAAAAGTTATCAGCCTCCGCTAACCGGTGGAATTATAGCGATTTCATCCCGTTCATGCAAGGTATCACCGGGTAAGGCATATTCGTTATTTACAGCCACCATGTACGAGGCCAGTTGTTTAAGCCGCGGATACTCAAGCTCAAGTAAATACTTTAAATTATAGACTGTAGCGTCATTACGAAGCTCCAGGTTAACGGAAGAACCACCGAAAATATCTTTAGAAATGCCAAAAGCAAGTATCTTAATTTTCATCAATCAAAATTATACAAAAAGTTTAATATATGCGTTCAAACAATATTACTGAACCCTTATTAAGAACAATAATTTGCCTGATTTGTTATATTTAATATGGCTGAAATTTCAATTAAACGAATACCGGTTATTAAAATTTATAATTCGGAGCTCCTTGACACAACAGATGCGCTGGCTGTGGAAGAGCCTTTAGAGATTCGACTAAAATATTCCCTGAATAATGAGCAGATAATAAAAAGCATTTCGGTTACCATGCGTACACCTGGCTATGACGCCGAGCTTGCTTGTGGTTTTTTATTTACCGAAGGAATTATCAAAAACGGAAGTGATATTGACTCGGCAGCACATTGTTTTATTGCCTGTGCTGAAAATAAGGAAAACATCATCCAGCTTACCCTAAAGGATGGTATCGTTCCTAACCTGCACAACGCGGATCGCAATTTTTATACTACCTCCAGTTGTGGCGTATGCGGCAAAGGTTCCATTGATGCGATACGAACGGTTAGCCCCTTTATTCAGCAAGCTGATGACTTGAACATACCGGTAGACCTGCTGTACCGGCTCCCGGATCTGTTAAGGCAGCACCAGGAAGTTTTTAGCGATACGGGCGGTTTGCATGCATCGGCTTTGTTTGGTTTACAGGGCGAACTATTATTGGTAAAGGAAGATGTTGGCAGACACAATGCACTGGATAAGCTTATCGGTGCGGCGCTCAATAACAATATGTTGCCTTTAAACCAATATATATTGTTGCTAAGCGGGAGGGCAAGTTTTGAACTGGTGCAAAAAGCGGCTATGGCAGGCATTAAGATCATTGCGGCAGTAGGCGCCCCATCAAGCCTGGCTGTTGAGCTGGCCGAAGAATTTAGCATTACACTTATAGGATTTTTGCGAAATAAACGTTTTAATATTTATACCGCGGCACACCGCATATTAACGCCTGATTATGAAACTACGAATTAAAAGCGATTCTATACGATACAGGCTCACCCGGACAAATGTCAATGATTTGGCTGAAGCTGGTTATATCGATGACAAAGTAGATTTTGGTGGACAAGCGCTTACGTATGCCATAAAAGCTACCGAAGACAATGTACTAAAATCAACTTACGAGAATAATAAGATCACCTTGCTTATACCTCGTAGCATGGTCATTGAATTGCAAAATACCGACAAGGTAGGTTTTGAAAATACTTCCGGCGCTTTGCATTTACTGGTAGAAAAAGATTTTACCTGTCTTGATAATGTATCGGAGGATCAAAGTGATAATTACCCCAATCCTTTAGCTGAGAAATTTTTATGAAAAACGAGATCAATCAACCAGGAGCAGAAAATCCGGAAGAATTGCTGGATTTAAAAGTAACCGAGCCAAAAACCTGGGCGGCTGGCATACCAGCTGTTACAGCAGCAATGAGTGATATTTTGGAAGAAGCAGGTGCCGTGCGCGGCATGGAAGGCCTGTTCCACATGAACAAAAAAGGCGGCTTTGACTGCTCCAGCTGTGCATGGCCTGATCCGGATGATGACCGTTCACCTATAGCCGAATATTGCGAAAACGGTGCAAAGGCTTTGGCAGAAGAAGCTACCACCAAAAAGCTGACTGCGGAATTTTTTGCCAATAACCCGGTAGCCGATCTTGCAAAGCTTAATGACATGGAGATCGGAAAAAAGGGCAGAATTGCACAACCGGTTTACCTGCCAAAAGGTGGCACACATTACCAGCCGATAAGCTGGGATAGTGCTTTCGAAAAAATCGCCCAGCATCTTAACGGACTCGATTCGCCAAATGAGGCGGCGTTTTATACGTCGGGCCGCACCAGCAATGAGGCTTCATTCATGTACCAGTTATTTGTAAGGGAATTTGGCACCAATAATATGCCGGATTGCTCTAATATGTGTCATGAGTCTACCAGCGTTGCGTTGGCAGAAGCTATTGGCATTGGTAAAGGTACAGTCACCCTTAACGATTTTTATACAACGGATGTGATTATTATTATGGGGCAAAATCCCGGAACAAATCATCCCCGGATGCTTACCGCTTTGCAAAAAGCCAAGGAAAAAGGATCAAAAATAATCGCCATTAATCCCTTGCATGAAGCAGGTTTAATGGGATTTAAAAATCCGCAGACCGTTAAAGGAGTCTTGGGCGTTACAACGCAATTGGCCGATTTGTATTTACAGGTGAAGATAAACGGGGATATGGCCTTGCTAAAGGCAATTGAAAAGCTGCTTTGTGAAGCTGAGATGGAAACGCCCGGGCAGGTTTTTGATCATGAATTCATCAAAAATAATACCGTTGGCTACGTTGAATTTTTAAATCATTTACAGCAGTATACGGTGGATGAGCTGGCAATGGCTGCCGGCGTTCCGGTAAGGCAAATAAAAGAAGCTGCCGATATGCTAAAAAATAAAAGCAGGATCATCATCTGCTGGGCAATGGGGCTTACGCAACATAAAAACGGTGTAAGCACCATTAAAGAAATTGTTAACCTGGCAGCGCTTAAAGGCAGCTATGCTAAACCTGGCGCTGGTTTATGCCCGGTGCGCGGCCATAGCAACGTGCAGGGAAACCGCACTATGATGATCTATGATAAGCCCTATGAAAAACAACTGAATAAAATAAAAGAGGTTTTTGGATTTGAGCCGCCGCGTGCACATGGTTATGATGTAGTCGATTCTATCAAAGCCATGAACGAAGGTAAGTTGAAGGTGTTTTTTGCTGTGGGGGGTAATTTTCTTTCTGCCACACCCGATACCAATTTTACTGCGGCCGGTTTGCGAAAATTAAAATTAACGGTTCACGTATCAACCAAACTAAACCGCAGTCACCTGGTGCATGGCGAAGAAGCTATTATATTGCCGACCCTGGCCCGCAGCGATAAAGATATAATAGGGGGAGAAGCTCAATTTGTAAGTTGTGAAAACTCGATGGGTGTTATACAGATGTCAAAGGGCGTGCTCGATCCTATTTCCGACAACTTGCTCAGTGAAAACGAGATAGTTTGTAAGCTGGCTAAAGCAACAATTGGTAACCGTACCGTTGTGGATTGGGACAAATATGCTAAAAGTTATGATGCCGTAAGAGATCTTATTGAAAAAGTGATCCCTGGCTTTGATGATTATAATAAACGGGTACGGCAGCCGGGAGGTTTTTACCTGCCAAACGGACCGCGCGAAGGTAAGTTTGAAACCGATGATTATGGAAATAGAATTGCTTTCACAATAGCCGGCTTGCCGGAACACAATTTAGCAGCAGATGAATATATGATGACCTCGGTAAGAAGCCATGACCAATTTAATACCACTATTTACGGCATGGAGGACAGATACCGGGGAATCCATAACGAGCGCCGCGTTATTTTCATGAATAGAAAAGATATGCAGAACGCTGGTTTTGAAGCCAATGAAAAGGTTGACCTGTATAATAATCATGGCGGAGTTGAGCGGGTTGCACGTCTTTTTGTGGTGGTGCCATATGACATTCCTGAACGTAATACAGCTACTTACTATCCTGAATCAAATGTTTTGGTGCCAATAGACAGTGTTGCCGAAAAAAGCAATACGCCAACATCAAAATTAATTTTCATAAAAATAAAAAAACATAACCCGGCCGGGTTAAATTAGTTTCTGAATTGACTACCTCCGGAATGCGCAGAGCCTCATTTCCTATCGGAAATTCGTCCCCGTTAAGGATTGTCATACTGCGTTATAAAATTTGCAAAATTCTGTAGGAGAAATGACAAAAAAGGTATCACCTGAGCCCCGTCGAAGGGCGAGCGCAGAGGCTTTGCCACATTCTAAACATCCTAAAGAGCCCAGCACACATGGTTCGGCTGGGCTCCTTGACATCCTGCGTTATGTAACTCACATAACCTGTCATGGGGTAATATTCGGGTTAGATAGTGTTTTACACGCTTCAAGCCCTTAAAGTGTTACATTGATTTCTAACCCAAAAACTAAAGAAAAATTTCTTTAAACTTGATTCATGAAATTATATAACACCAAAAGCGGTATTGTGCTTGATTATCATGACGCAATGTATGTTATAGATGAACCCTGGGACCTGCTAATTAACCGGGATGATCTGGCGGATTTCCTGTTATCCGAAATTAAAACAGCAAACCTGCTTAACAGAGATGAACAATCGAAATGGTTGGATGATAACGCTATACTGCCTCCGATTGCGCAGCAGGAAGTTTGGGCTGCTGGGGTGACTTATTTAAAAAGCCGGGACGCCCGCATGGAAGAATCCCAAAGCTCCGGTGCAGCAAGTTTATATGACAGGGTATATGATGCCGTCCGTCCCGAGCTGTTTTTCAAAGCAATAGCTTCCAGGGTTTCAGGTCATCAGCAGGAAGTTTATATACGAAAAGATTCCCAATGGAACGTGCCTGAACCGGAACTCACGCTGTTCATCAATTCAAACGGCAACATTCAGGGTTATACCATAGGAAACGACATGAGCTCCCGGAGCATTGAAGGCGAGAACGCCTTGTATCTGCCGCAGGCTAAAATTTACCAGAAAAGTGCTGCATTGGGGCCTTGTTTATACGTTACATCTTCACCAATACCGCCCGAAACTGCTATAAAAATGATCATAAAAAGGGAGGGGACTATTCATTACGAGGACGCTACCAAAGTGTCGCAAATAAAACGTTCCTTTACCGAATTAACTTCTTATTTATTCAGTGAGTGTGATTTCCCATATGGTTGTTTCCTCATGACGGGTACCTGCCTGGTGCCATCGCCTGATTTTACCTTACAGGAGGGCGATTTAGTGGAGATCAGCATTGACGGACCCGGAACGCTTATAAACACTATAGGAATCAATCCAAAACATAAAACAAGCTAATATGAGGTGCGTCCGGACTTTAATCATCATTATAACAATAATTTCTTTAAACTCCTGTAAAACAAAAGCCCCGAAAGGTCAAACTATGGAAAGTGAATATCCGAAGGGCTCTTTTGGGTCTGACCTTGATTTTTTGAGGCAAAAGGACAGCGTAATCGTATTGAACAGCAAGGACGGCAATGGTCAGGTAATAATCTCACCTAAATACCAGGCAAAGGTATTTACATCTACCGCAGGCGGCTTAAATGGTAAAAGCTTTGGGTGGATAAACTATAAAACCTTTGATCAAAAGTCGCTGGACGCGCACATGAATGCCTATGGGGGAGAAGACCGTTTATGGCTGGGGCCGGAGGGTAGCAAATTCGCCCTCTTTTTTAAACCAGGCTCAAAAATGGAATTTGCCTACTGGCATACGCCGGCTGCTGTTGATTTTGAAAACTGGAGGCTAACCGCCAGCAGCGATAAAAAAGCGTCTCTCAGTAAATCAACCAGGATGATGAATTATGCAGGGACGATATTTATAATAGATTTAGTACGCGATATCGAAATGCTTGAACCGGCCGATGTAAAAAAGATGCTAAGTGTTGATTTGGACAACAACATAAAATCTGTTGCCTTTACTACGATAAATACCATTATTAATTCGGGTAACAATGCCTGGAACCGGCAAAGCGGCGCACCCTGTTTATGGAACCTGGATATGTTTGCCCCTTCACAAAGAACAGTGATCGTGGTGCCTTATAACAAGGACGCAACCGGTAAAATAGCTACTACCGATTACTTTGGCGAAATATCAAAAAACAGGATAAAATATAATAATGGCATTTTACTGTTTAAAGCCGATGGCAAATCCCGCGGAAAGCTTGGAATGCCGCCTAACCGGGCCAAAACCATGGCCGGGAGTTATGATGCTCAAAATAATGTTTTAACTATCACATTGTTTACCATGGATGCCAAATCCACTTACCTTAACCAGGAATGGAGAACAGATAAAGATCCTTTTATTGGCGATGCCGTTAATGCCTATAATGATGGCCCGCTTGCCGATGGTACGCAGCTGGGGCCGTTTTATGAAATAGAAAGTGTATCTCCGGCAGCGTTTTTAAAACCAAATGAAGTCCTTTCACACCGTCACAGCGTTTTTCATTTTATCGGCGACAAGGCCGAACTCAATCAAATTGCATTAAAAACTTTAGGAATTTCACTTCGTGATATACAAGCTGCATTTTAATAATTATATTGAGGGCGCCAATTAAGGAGGAAGCAGAAAGCGCAAAGCCTCATGCCTTGCCTCAGTTCAAACACTAACTGTTACCCGTTTCATGTCGAAAAATAAAAACCTGGTTGCTATAGCACTCGTTACTTCCTTATTTTTTATATGGGGATTTGCCTTGAACCTCAATCCGATTTTAATTCCGCATCTTAAAAAAGCGTGCCAGTTAAGCGATCTGCAATCGTCTTATATCGATTCAGCATCTTATGCTGCTTATTTTTTGCTGGCTATTCCTGCTGCACAGTTTATGAAGAGATATGGCTACAAGGGCGGAATACTGTTAGGACTGATCCTTTTTGCATGCGGTGCATTTTTATTTTATCCGGCTGCCGCAGCCAGGAGTTATATATTCTTCCTGGGGGCTTTGTTTGTAATATTCAGCGGTGCTGCATTCTTGGAGACTGCCGCTAACCCTTACATAACTGTTTTAGGTGATCCGGAAACTGCTGCATTCCGGATCAACCTGTCTCAATCCTTTAATGGTATGGCTGCATCACTTGCTCCGTTCCTGGGCGGTATGTTTATTCTATCAGGCAAAAATTTAACGGCTGATCAAACGGCATCCATGTCGGCAGGTCAGTTAAACAGCTATTTAAATAAGGAAGCCTCTGCCGTTCAAATACCTTATTTAATAATTGGGTTTGTGGTGCTATTGGTAGCCATACTGATATACCGAACCCAATTGCCCGAGATTGCTGAGCACAATAATGACAGTGCCGAAAGTCAAACAAAATCGCTTTGGCAGCAATCGCGGGTATTATTTAAGGAAAAGAAATTAATGTCGGGTGCAGTAGCCGAATTGTTCTATGTTGGTGCGCAGGCCTGCGTTTTTAGTTTTTTTATCCGATTTTCTGAAAGGGTAGTAGGAATGGGAGAAAAGTCTGCGGCAGCCTTTTTGTCGGCAGCTACCTTGGGGTTTCTTTTCGGACGAATCAGCGGCACATTTTTAATGAAATTTATAAGCCCTGTAAAATTGCTTGCAACATACAGTGCAATTAATGTGCTGCTTATTTTGCTGGCTGTTTTATCGCATTCACAAATTTCAGTTTACGCGCTGATCGGTGTCGGCTTTTTTATGTCGATCATGTTTCCAACTATATTTTCATTAAGTATACGCGGGCTGGGCGCTAAAACCAAACTGGGCTCATCTTTTGTTATTATGGGGATTGTTGGCGGAGCAATATTTCCGGCCATTATGGGCCAGATATCTGATATGAGCAATATTCAATATGCTTATTTGGTTCCCGGGGTTTGTTTTGCTTATATATTTTATTTCGCGTACCTGAATTTGAGAGTTGAAAAGTTAACAATGGTAGTTTCACATTAATGGAAAATTATGGATCTGGAATTAACAAACAAAGTCATTATTGTCACCGGTGGCGCAAAGGGAATAGGTGAGGGGATCGTAAAAGTATTAGCCAGAGAAGGCGCTATCCCGGTAATTGCAGGCAGGAGCGAAGCTGATAACATAAAATGCATACAGGCTGTTGAAGCTGAAGGTGGAAAAGCTTTCCAGGTAGTGGCCGAACTGACAGAACCGGCTGCCTGTGAGAAAGCAATCAATGCAACGCTGCAACAATTTGGGCGGATAGAAGGGCTTGTAAATAATGCCGGTGTAAATGATGGTGTGGGATTAGAGAACGGCGACTATGAGCGATTTATGGCTTCGCTGCATAAAAATATGGTACACTATTACCTGATGGCTCATTTTGCTTTGCCGGAACTAAAGAAATCAAAGGGTGCAATCCTAAATATCACCTCAAAAACGGCGGATACAGGGCAGGGAAGTACTTCCGGATACGCTGCTGCCAATGGCGGCCGTAATGCACTAACCCGCGAATGGGCGGTTGAATTGTTGAAATATGGTATCAGGGTTAATGCAATTGTGGTTGCTGAGTGCTGGACGCCATTATATGAGAACTGGATAAAAACGCTGCCTGATCCGGAAGCAAAGCTGGATGAAATAAAAGCGAAAATCCCGCTGGGTAACCGGATGACCACAGCAGCCGAAATAGCCGATATGACCGCCTTTTTATTATCTGAGCGATCAAGCCATACTACAGGCCAGCTTATTTATGTTGATGGCGGATATGTACACCTGGACAGGGCGCTGGCGAATGCGTAATGTAAGTTGATTGAGTGAGTGGTTGATTACGTTGATTTAGTTAATTGTAAATGGCAATAAAAGTAGATGCCCATCAGCATTTTTGGAAATTTGACCCGGTTAGAGACAGCTGGATAGGTGATGCTATGACTGCTATACAAAAGGATTTCTATCCTGATGACATTAAACCGATATTAGATAAACATGGAATCGACGGCTGTATTGCAGTACAAGCCGACCAATCTACGGCGGAAACTGAGTTCCTGCTTTCTCTTGCTGATAATAATGATTTTATAAAAGGTGTAGTTGGTTGGGTTGACCTGCAGGCGAATGATGTTGGTAAACAGATAGAGCAGTATAAAGAATTTAAAAAATTAAAAGGCTTCCGGCATGTGTTGCAGGGTGAACCGGACAGGGCGATGATGCTCACCCCTAAATTTATGAATGGCATCCGTACTTTAAAAAGATATGATTTTACCTACGACATCCTGATTTTCCCTGATCAGCTGGGATATACGCATCAGTTTGTAAAGGCTTTTCCGGGTCAACCATTTGTGATCGACCATATTGCCAAGCCGGACATTAAAAACAAAAACATCGAAAGATGGGGAAAGGGTATCAAGGCTTTAGCTAAATACGAAAATGTATGGTGCAAAGTATCCGGTATAATAACAGAAGCCGATTGGAACAATTGGGTGCTAGCAGATTTTGACCCTTACCTGGATATTGTATTTGAGGCTTTTGGTTCAAAAAGGCTGATGTTTGGGTCAGACTGGCCGGTTTGTAACGTAGCTGGAGGTTACCAGCAAATGCTGTCGGTCGTTAAAAACTATACATCTAAATTATCGGCTGATGAGCAAGCACAATTTTGGGGACTTAACGCAATAGAATTTTATAAGCTTAAAAATGAACGTCATTTAGAACGATAGAGGGAAATCTTATACGACAATACAAGCCCGCTATGCCTGTTGTACAAGTTTTCTCCTCGTTCCTCGTCCAAATGACATAGAGTGGATTTTATTTTTGAAATGTGTGAAATACGGTAACCTTAATAATATGAAAAAGTCTGTTTTTATTACCTGGATAATTATCCTGCTTGCCCTTTCGGTAAGTGCGCAGGAAAAGTTCAATGGTTTAGGGGTGAACATCGGAAATCTTTACCGTTTATCCGACGCAAAGACAAGATCAATCAGTCCAGAAAACTTTAATGGCGAAAAAGGAAAAGGCGGCATCGCCAAAACGGGCACCGGTGCCTGGCCTGCCCGCGAGCTTGGCCAGAAATGGAAAATTAGCCCGAGCGTAGTTATAAAAAAGCACACTACTTATACGGTAGCTGAAATTGACGGCAGCGGGGCGGTTCAGCACATTTGGATGACACCAACGGGGAACTGGCGTTATTCCATTATCCGGTTTTATTGGGATGATGAAACAACACCATCTGTGGAAGCACCGGTTGGCGATTTTTTTTGTATGGGATGGGGCAAATACTCCGCCTTGCAATCACTGCCGGTGGTAGTAAACCCCGGTAGTGCATTTAACTGCTACTGGCCCATGCCTTTCCGGAAAAAATGCCGCATCACTATGGAAAACATTGACGATAAGGACATGACGCTATACTACCAGGTAGATTATACCCTTACGGACGTCCCTAAAGACGCCGGGTATTTTCATGCACAATTCCGGAGGGTGAACCCGCAGCCATTAAAAAAAGATTATGTATTGGTTGACAGCATTAGGGGAAAAGGGCAATATGTAGGTACCTATTTAGCTTATGGCTCTAACAAAAACGGCTGGTGGGGCGAAGGCGAGATTAAATTTTTTATGGACGGCGATACTGAATTCCCTACTATAAATGGTACCGGCACCGAAGATTATTTTTGCGGCTCTTATGACTTTGACAGCAATCACAAGAATCCCGGAGGCGGCGAAACAAGCCAGTACACCGAATTTTGCAGCCCCTACAGTGGGCTGCCGCAGGTCATCAGGGGTGATGGTCATTATAGCATAGCACAACGGTTTGGATTATACCGCTGGCATATTGCCGATCCCATCCGGTTTGAAAAAGATCTTAAAGTAACTATCCAGGATTTGGGCTGGCATAGCGACGGCCGTTATATGCCGCTCCAGGATGATATTGCTTCGGTAGTGTTTTGGTATCAAAGCGAACCGCACGGAGCATTTCCGGTATTTCCGTCAAAAGACCAGTTGGAGGTGAACTGATTACTAAAAACTACCGGCAATGTTTTTTAATTTCGTCGGCAGCATCTTTTGATCCCAGTGCTAAAGATTTATTTAAATCGTTACAGCTACCGGTTTTATCGTTCGTGGTTAGTTTTAAAAGCCCCCGGTTTAACCACGCGTCGTAGTTTTTATCGTTCATCTCAACTGCGGTTGTAAAATCCTTCATTGCACCGCTGTTGTCTTTTAAATTGATTTTTGCCTTGCCAAATAAAATATAATTATTTTCATCACCCGGTGTCAATTTTATTGCACGTAAAAAATCAAGCCGCATTCCTGCGGTATCCGGTAAATAACTTTCGGCAAGGCCACGATAAGCGTAAGTTTTGATATTCTCGGGGTTAATTAATAAAACAGTGACAAAATCGTACACAGCGCCCTGGTAATCCTTTTTAATCATTTTTAAATTAGCCCTGTAAAAATAAGCCTCTTCATTATTCTGATCCCGATGAAGCGCTTTTTCAAGTTCTGCGGCGGCGCCATCGTAATCTTTAAGACTTATTTTCATATTACCGATATTTGCTTCTGCGATAGAAACCAGCAGGGTGTCCAGTGTCATCGCTTGTTTAAAATCGGCCATTGCTTCCTGCGTATTTCCCAAATCACCTTTAGCTATACCGCGCTCTATATAAAACTTGCCATTCTTTACACCCAGGGTAATTGCTTTATCAAAAAGCTTTATCGCCTCGGTATATTGATGATCTGCAATCAGTTCTCTCCCTAGCCTCAGATATGCCTCACTGTTTTTGGGATCAAGTTCAAGTTGCCTTCTAAAATCATGTATAGCTCCTTTTTTATCGCCAAGTTTGCTTTTTACCTTTCCAAGATTTTCATATGCATAAGCGTTTCCGGGATACAATTCAATTGATCTGTTTAAATCTTCCAGGGCGCCCTTGTAGTCGGTCATCATAGCCCTTACTTCACCACGGCCGGTATAAGCATTGGCATTTTTGCTATTTGCTTTTATGGCAATGTTATAATCGACTATAGCGCCGGCTGTATCCCGCAGGGCAGTTTTAGCTTTTGCCCTGGTTATATAAGCGTATCCGTCATTGTCGGTAAGGTACATAATCGCAGAGTCGGCATCCGTTAATGCACCATGATAATTTTTTTGTGCTATCTTCAAATCTCCGCGGTTTTGATAAGCTCTTGAAAGTTTAGGATCAAGTTGCAGCGCTTTATCATAATCTGCCAATGCCTCCAGGGTATCGTTGAGCTTGTTTTTTGAAATACCGCGGTAAAGGTACAGTTCCGCATTATTAGGGTTTGCGTGGATAGCCTTATTAAAATATTCAATTGCCTCCCTGTTGTCTGATGTATTGCTTGCAGCCTTAGCAAGATAATAATAGATGTTTGGCAAATTAGGATCCAGTGCCAACGCTTTTTTATAATCGTCAATAGCGCCCCGGTAATTTCCGGTATTGGTTTTTATATTTCCCCGGTAAAATATTGCTTCCGCATTTTTAGGGTTCATCCTGATAGTTGTGGTATAATCAGCCAATGCACCATCATAATCAGCAATTGATCCTTTTGAGTTGGCTCTGTAAAAATACACATCAGCATTATTGGGATTAAGCCTTATTGCAATATCATAATCACGTATAGCTGCTTTATAATCTTCCAGGTCTGCCTCTGCAACAGCACGGTATTCGTATAGCTCAGCATCGCCGCGCGCCATTTCAATTGCTCTTGTAAAATCTTCTATTCCGGCCGCATATTCTTTTGAGTTAATCCTCGCATTGGCGCGGTAATGGAAAACATTTGCATTATGTAAACCCAGATCAACCGCTTTTGTAAAGTCAGTTATTGCATTTTTATAATCCTTGATATTGGCATAAGCATTTGCCCTGTAATAAAATACAGTGGCGTTGCTTGCGTCAAAGCTTAATACCCTGGTAAAATCACTGATTGCTGCATTATAGTCATCAATGTTGCCGTAAGCGTTACCACGGTACAGGTATGCTTTTACATTATTGTTATCCAGATCTATCGCTTTGGTAAAATCTATTATCGCAGCTTTATAATCTTTATGTGCAGCTTTCTGATTGGCGGCATACAAGTACTTGTCAGATGTTTGCGCGAAGGCCAGGTATGGAAAAAAAGAAATTATAAGTAATAGTCTTTTCATAATTTTACTAACATCAATTATTGGCAATAAATAAGCCAGGAACTTTGAATTACCAAGCAATTCAACATAAAGGTTACCGGATAGTGATTTATTGGTAGCAATATAGCCAAAACTAATAAAATAAGCTTTTATAAACTTAATTCACCTAAAAAGAGCTGAAATTTAACTGTAAAAATGGTCCGGGTGTATTACGCAAACATTTAAAAAAATGTTGTGCTGTAAAAACAGGGGATAAGTTTCTAAACAATGGGATTTATAATCCCCAATATTTTAGAATTTACGTTGGTAATTTATGGTAAAACAAAAAAAGGCATCGTTTAAATGCCTCTTTTGTTTAAATATCCCGGATGAAAGTTATACCGAGAAACTTTCCCCGCATCCACATGTGCGGCTTGCATTTGGGTTATGAAAGTTAAAGCCTTTGCCGTTTAATCCATCTGAAAAATCGAGCTCGGTTCCGGCCAGGTAAAGGAACGATTTCATATCCAGCGCAAGGCGTATTCCCCTGTCTTCAAAAAACTGGTCGCCCTTCTTTATTTCGTTATCAAAATCTAAATTATATGATAAACCGGAACAACCACCCCCCTGAACAGAAACACGAAGAAAATAAGAGGCGTCAAGCCCC
>JAQNCM010000633.1 GCA_029237615.1 Mucilaginibacter sp. | reverse complement strand
TTCGTCGGCGCTCATCCAGTCTTCGTGCGGGACGGAGATCGTCACGCCGTTGAGGACAGTTTCGACGCGGAAGTGCGCCTTCTGGCCGTTGAATCCCGGGTGATAGCGAAACTCGGGGATGTCCACGCGGCCGGAAAGGGCGTGCCGCTCCCACCAGTCGCGCAACACGATCGGCAACATCGACCGCACGTCGCGGTCAAAATCAAAGTTGTGCAGCTCGGCAGTAATATCCCCATCCGCCAGCGCGACTACGCCGCTGGCCCAGGGCCCCGCGCCTTCCACGCCGCGGGTTTGAAGCTCGAAGGCATACTTCCCCCCGCCCGGCACCGGCGAAAGCTGCCCGTCGATCGCCTTGTACCCCAGCACCGTCTTGCGCCCGTCGCGGATCTCGCTGATCTCCACCCGCGCGTTCCGCAGCAGCACCTCCGGCAAAGGCGGTACCTTCACCTGCTGCGGCTCGGGCGTCGGCCGCGTCCATTTCGTCTGCCCGTGACCGATCCGGTTGAAGTTCCAATCCCCCGTCGAAGCGTTTTCCGTCAGGTACACATATGGCTTCTGCGCGATGATCTGCTCGGCCTCGAGCTGCCCGGCGATGATCTTTCCCGGGTCGTATTTCAGGACGAACGTCTTGGCCGAGAAGATCAGCGAATCCGGCTTGCCGCCGTCGTCCACGTAGACTTTCACGTCATCGAGTTTGAGCCCCTCAAAGACCGACAGCGTCGCCCCGCCGACGAGCACTTTCCCGCCCATCACCTGCGACAGGTATTTCTCCGCCATCCCCCGCACGCGCCGCGAATCGGTGATGTACGAATAGGCCAGGATGACCAGCCCAAGCAAGAGCAGCAGAATCAGCATCCCCAGCCGACGCCCCCGCCCGCACCGCGGATTAAACGGATGCCCCGCCCGCCAAGTGCGGCTAAAGAGCTGGTCGGCGCTAACGCAGTATCTGGACATGACAACAATGGGAAAAGTGCTGAGTGCTGGGTGCTGAGTGCTGAGTCTCAGTAAGCCGTCAGCGTCCGCATATTACATTCCGGTGACTGCCTTCTGTCTTTTTCTTTCACTCAGCACCCAGCACTCAGCACCCAGCACTGGCTGCGGCTCGCTTCCATTTAGCAGACGCCACAAACACACTCGCCCCTACCACTGCCATCGGCGGCTCCGCGGGGAGCCGATAACGTAGGGAACCGACCGTCAGCCCGTGAACCGCCGTAAGATATATCGCCGGGAGCAGCAAAAACACTTTTGCCGAGCGCCTTAGATTCCCACGCCACACAGCCCATACAACCAGCAAATCCAACGGCACCGAATAAGCCGCCCCCGCCCACCGGTAAAGCGGCCTCCCAAACTGCTCGCTCAGCGGCATCGGCGACCAGGTCCGCTTCACCTTCTCCCACGCCAATGCGGGAATCCTGTCCGCATGCTCCCGCGCCCACTCTATCGCCAGAATCTGCAAATACTGCGACCGCCCCACCTCCCCCATCGACCTCAATTGCGGCATCCGTTTCACGAACCGCTGATCGCTCGCCCCCGTCGCGTCCGGGTTATACCCGTCGTAGAGCGTGATCCCCGCATTGGTGTCCGTCAAAACCCATTCGTGCAAAACGCGATAGTTCCGCAGCACCCAAGGCGTCACCACCAGAAGCACCAGCAGCAGCATGGTCGTCCCCACCGGCAGCGGCCACCTCAGCCGGGCCACCACAGCACCTTGGTACGCTCCCCCCCGCCGCCGGTTCACAAACGCCGCCGCGATCCCCAGCATCACCGGAATCCCCGCCGCCGACGGCCTCACGAGCACTCCCAGCGCCAACAGCACCCCTCCCAGCAACCACACCAAAGTCCGCGGCTGCCGCGTCTGGGCCCCATTCCCCGCGACAAGCAATACCATCCCCCAAGCCAGCAGAGCAATAAACAAAGTCTCCGAAAGCACCCGCCCGCTGAAAAAGATGAGATATGGATTAAGCGCCACAATCCCCGCCGCCACCAGCGGCCCAATCCCCGCCCCCCCCTCCAAATCCCTCCGCCCCTCCCCGCCGCGACCCCGAGCTCCCACTAATCCGCCGCCCGCAGCACCCCCCATCACGAGCCCCGCCAGCAGATAAACCGCCAACACCGTCCCCGTATCCAGGACCGCCTGCGCCGCCCGAATCCCGCGCACATTCCCCCCGCAAGCCGCGACGAACAACGGATGCCCCGGCATCCGAAACGCGACCACATGCTCCCCAAACCGCCGATCCAAAAACCCCATCCCATGCCCCGCGAGCAGATTCCTGCCAATCTCCAGATACTCCACCTGATCCGGCAGCCCCGCGAGCGCCGCCTCATCCACCGGCCGCGACAGTCCCCACCCCAAGCGCACCAGCAGCGCCGCCAGGAGAATCCCCCCGAACCAAATCCGCTGCCGTCGTGATGTTAAGAAGGATTCGCCCGTCACGCCGCTACCCTACCGTGGGGGAAGTGCAGAATGAAGAGTGCGGCATAAGTGCAGAGCGCAGAATGCAGAGTGGGAGCGGGGTGGGCAGCGGGCAGAAATACAAACTGCTGCGGACCTGAGATTGCTCTTCACTCTGCATTCTGCACTTATGTTGATTTCCGATGTCTCACAATGTCGCGTTTTGTCCCGCTTTCGCATTTAGCGTTTTCGCAAACTTGCCAAACATGAACGACAACCTCCTTGTTTCGCAACGCTTATCCGCCGCACGAAATATGCCTTGCGTTCGCAACTGGGGCATCCGCCATTTCGCATTCGGATCGCAAGACACTTTCCGTTTTTCGCAATTGTGATCCCCTCCGCCGAAGCATCAGACCGGTCCCGAACGTCACTCGCGCCGAGTTAGTCGAAATCGTTCGCCGGGTCAGGGACCACGGGGGCGATGCCGAGTCCGAGGCATTCATGGCGATTTTTGACGCCAACGTGCCGATGCTGAATGCATCGAACTTGATCTTTTACCCACCTGATTATGACGCGCGCACAAACACATGGGGCGGAGGTCGCCCGATGTGCGAATACGACCCAAGCCCC
>JAQNCM010000558.1 GCA_029237615.1 Mucilaginibacter sp. | reverse complement strand
CGTCGACACCCCCCGCGGCGTGCGCGTGGTGCTGGTCGGGTAACAAGCCCCGCGCCATCCGGTGCCGCGGCATCCGGTCCCGCCCACCGAAGCGCCTATCGAAAATGCAGGACTATGGGCGCCCTTTATCGCAGAACCGGTGCTTTTTCGTGCTCAGGGGCGGGCAGTCCTGCGTTTTCGGTGAGGAGGGGAGGCGCTATTCGACCGGCAGGGTGGGCGCGTGCCGCTCTTCCGGGCCGTTGTATTCGGAGAGCGGGCGGATGAGCGAATTGGACGCGAGCTGCTCCATGATGTGCGCGGTCCAACCGGCGATGCGGCTGGCGACGAACAGCGGTGTGAAGGTTGCCGTGTCGAAGCCGATGAGGTGGAAAGCGGGGCCGGATGGATAGTCGAGGTTCGGCTTGATATTCTTCGCGCGCGCCATCGCGGCCTCAAGGGCGTGGTATTTGGCCCCGAGTTCCGGAGCGTTGTACTGCACGATGAGCGATTCGAGCACGGCGCTCATCGTCGGAACGCGCGAGTCGCCGTTCTTGTACACACGGTGCCCGAACCCCATGATCTTGCGCTTCTCGGCGAGTGCATCCTGCAACCACTTCTCGACGTCATCCGCAGACTCGATCTGCTCGAAAACGTGCATGACCGCCTCGTTCGCGCCACCGTGCAGCGGCCCTTTGAGCGCGCCGATCGCGCCCACGACGGCGGAGTACAGGTCGGAGAGTGTCGACGTGATGACCCGCGCCGCGAAGGTCGACGCATTGAACGAGTGCTCGGCATAGAGAATCATCGAGATGTCGAACGCGTTGACGGCGACGAGACTCGGCACGTCACCGAATGTCATGTGCAGGAAGTTCGCGCTGTAGCCGAGATCCTGCCGAGGCTCGATGAGGTCCTCGCCGCGGCGGCGACGCTGGTCGTAGGCGACGATCGCGGGAAGCTTGGCGAACAGTGCGACGGACTTGCGGAGATTCGCCTCCGGACTCGAGTCTGCGGCATCCGGATCGCTCGCGCCGATGACGCTCACGGCAGTGCGCACGATGTCCATCGGATGAGCGGTGAGCGGCAGCTCGTCGATAACCCGTTTGACGTTGTCGTCCAGGGCGCGAAGCGAGCGCTCGAGGGTTTCGAACTCGGCCAGTTGCTGCTCGTCGGGCAGTTCGCCGTTCCAGAGCAGGTAGGCGACTTCCTCGAACGTGCACTTCGCGGCAAGCTCGTGCACGGGATATCCGCGGATCAGCAGGGAGTTCGTTTCCGGGCTTACCTTTGAGATCGCGGTGTAGTCGACGATGACGCCCGCGAGTCCCTTGTGAAGGGTTGGTTCGGTGTCGGCCTGATCGGTCATTGTGCTCCCTTGCTCGTGCCCGGTACCTGGAAATTGAAAACGGAGGTGTCGAACCTGTTGTAAGCCTCGTAGTCGAGCAACTCGTAGAGGCGTGCGCGAGTTTGCATGTCCGGCACCGCCGAACGAAGCGAGCCCTCGGACTCAATCGTATCGAGACCCCGTTCCGCCGCCCCCATCGCGAGCCGCAAGAGGCTGACCGGATAGATCACGATGTTGATTCCGACGCTCGAAAGCTGCTCGCTCGTGAAGAGCTCGCTCTTGCCAAATTCCGTCATGTTGGCGAGGATCGGCACGTCGATCGCCCTGCGCACCGCCTCGAACTCGGCGAGATCGGCCATCGCCTCCGGGAAGATCGCATCGGCGCCGGCATCCACGAGCTGTTTTGCCCTGTCGATGGCGGCGGCGAGCCCGTCGATGGCGCGGATGTCGGTGCGCGCCATGATGAGCAGGTTCGGGTCGCGGCGGGCGTCCGCTGCCGCGCGGATGCGCTTGATCGCCGTGTCGGAGTCCACGACGGCCTTGCCGTCGAGGTGCCCGCAGCGTTTCGGATTCACCTGGTCCTCGATGTGGAGGCCGGCGACGCCGACATCCTCGAGTTCCTGCACCGTGCGCGCGACGTTCATCGGTTCACCGAATCCGGTGTCCGCGTCGACGAGGGTCGGGAGCTCCGTCATCCGGCTGATCTGCCGTGCGCGATCGGCGACCTCGGTGAGTGTGGTGAGACCGATGTCCGGAAGCCCTAGATCGGCGGCGATGACGGCGCCCGAGATGTAGACGCCGTCGAATTTCTTGTCCTGGATGAGTTTCGCGCTCAGCGGGTTGAATGCCCCGGGGAAACGAAGCAGCGCCCCCGTCGCGAGGGCCGCGCGCAGATTCGCTCGCTTGTCGGCGGGGGTGGTGGTCGCATACAGCATTAGAAAAGTCCCTTCGGTCCTGGAATGAGCAGTCCCGGTCGCGCGGTTACGGTCAACCCGCCGAGTTCCTCGGCTCGGAGTTTCGGCAAGCGTCGCACGAGCTCGAGAAAACGGTCGGCCTCGGCATCCTCGAGCACGCCCTCTGCCAGACTCCGGAACTTGGCGATGTACTGCTCCCTGGCGAACGGACGAGCGCCGAGGGGGTGGGCATCGGCGACGGCTATCTCGTCGACCATGGTCGTCCCGTCGGTGAGGGTGATCTCGACGCGGCCGCCGAACGCCTTCTCGGCCGGATCGATCGTGTGATAGCGGCGCGTCCACTCCGGATCTTCGGTGGTGGTGACCCGCTGCCAAAGCGCGATGGTATCGGGGCGACCGGCGCGTTCCGGCGCATAGGAGCGCTCGTGGTGCCATTCGCCGTCCTGGAGGGCAACGGTGAAGATGTAGGGGATGGAGTGGTCGAGCGTCTCGCGGCTTGCCTTCGGATCATATTTCTGCGGATCGTTCGCCCCCGAACCGATCACGTAGTGCGTGTGATAACTCGAGTGGATGACGATGGACTCGATAGTCTCCGGAGCCTGGCTGAGCGCGGGATGCTCGTTGTGCAGTTTGCGTGCCAGGTCGATCCAGGCCTGCGCCTGGTACTCCGCCGAGTGCTCCTTCGTGTAGGTGTCGAGGATGCCGCGCTTGGCTTCCCCGCGACCCGGCAGTGGGACCTGGTAATGGGCATCCGGTCCGTCGAGCAGCCAGGCGATGACACCGTCTTCGCCCT
>JAQNCM010000134.1 GCA_029237615.1 Mucilaginibacter sp. | reverse complement strand
TCCCGGTAATTGTTTTATTTCCTGTTTAAAAACATTGGCCTGGTTATTCAGTTCAAAAGTATTTTGCACTATTAAAACCTGGTTACGGTTATATCCTAAATTTTTTGTTTGGATATAATTAAGCTGGTTATATATTACAATGGTGCCAACAATAAGAAAAATGGATATGGAAAACTGCATAACAACCAAAAAGCTCCGTAAGCCACTGCCTTTAAATCCGGCAGATAGCTTGCCCTTCAATACATCAATAGGCTGAAAAGCGGAAAGATAAAAAGCAGGGTATGAACCTGCCATTGCGCCGACAATCAAAACAATAAGCAATAAAACAGGAATAAGCCATGTAAGGGTTTGGGAATTAATAGCAATCTCTTTGCCTGATAGTTGATTAAACGCAGGCAGTAATGCTATTGCAGCAATAAAGGCTATTATAGTAGCAACTAACGTCACTAAAATAGATTCCGTAAGAATTGTGCGATAAGATATTTTTTTGAAGACCCCAACACCTTACGGACACCAACTTCGCGGGCTCTGTTTGCTGACCTTGCCGTTGAAAGGTTCATGAAATTAACACAGGCAATTAATAATATGAAAAGGGCAATTGCCGAAAAAACGTATACATATTGTATGGTACTGTTAGGTCCCAGTTCGCCGGTGCGATTGGATTTAAGGTGAATATCAGTTAGCGGCGTTAAATTTAACCTGAAGAAGCTTCCACCTTTTTCAAAAGCGGCTATGCTCATTTTTAATTGCGTCTGCATTTCCTGTCCGCTGTGTCTGTTTAAAAAAGCAGGCAAAGCCGCTTCAAGCTTTTTATGATCGGCCGCATCCTTAAATAAAACATAAGTGTTGTAGTCACTTCTTAGCCATTCGGTCGACCTGCTATCTGGAAAGGTTGACATCGATATGAAAAAATCGAAGTTAAAATGCGATTGCGCTGGTATATCCTTGATTACACCGGCAACTTTATACCAGGTATCATTAAACTTTAATGTTTCGCCTACAACATTGGTGCGTTTAAAGTATTTCTTTGAGATGCTTTCGGTTATTACCACGCTGTTTGGCTCTGCCAGGGCTGTCGCCGGACTCCCATTGATCATAGGCAGGGTAAACACATTAAACAGCGAGGGATCGGCTAACGCAATTTTAGTTTCAAGGATATTTGTTATCCCTTTTTTAACATGCATTGAGCCGGCGTATTTTATTCTTACCGCATTTTCCACATAGGGGAAATCATTTTTCAGCGCTTGTGCCAAAGGAGGCATACATACCGCATATAGGACATTATTCTCACCAAGTTTCAGGTCTTCATTTACACGGTAAATCCTGTCAGCTTTGGTATTGTAGCGGTCATAGCTTGTCTCATCAACCACATAAAATATAATGAGCAGGCAGCTCGCAAGTCCCAACGATAGTCCTAAAACATTCAATATCGTAAAGCCCTTGTTTTTTAAAAGGCTTCGGTATGCTGTTTTTATGTAATTTTTAATCATGGTTAACTTTTCGTTAGTTATTATTCATTTATACATCTCTTTGGGCCAACCGCACACTGACTACTGACCACTATCCTCACTCGCTCCTTAAACTCTTCACCGGGTTAACCAGGGCTGCTTTAACAGCCTGGAAACCGACCGTTAATAGCGTTATTACAATAACAGCCCCGCAGGCAATCAAAAAAACTAACGGCCCAATGGCGACGCGATAGGCAAAACTTTGCAGCCATTGGTGCATCATCCACCACGACAATGGAAAAGCAATTAAAACGGCGATAAAAACCAGTTTCAAAAAATCACGGGTTAACATAATGACTAAACCGTTAACCGAGGCACCAATTACTTTACGGATACCTATCTCCTTTTGACGTTTTTGTGCTGTAAATGCAACAAGGCCAAAAAGTCCCAGGCAAGAAATAAGGATGGCGAGCACAGAAAAATACTCAGATAAAGTTGAAACCCTTGCTTCTGTTTCGTATTGCTTTTGATAGGCTTCATCCAAAAAACTATAAGTGAACGGCAATCCGGGGTTATAAGATTCATATAGTCGCTGAATTTGGGCGATGGTTTCCTTTTGATGATCTCCTTTAATCCTTATCATTATTTTATAAGCAGGATTGGGCCCCTCGGAAAGCAGAATGAATGCAGGTTTTACCGTCTCATGTAATGATTCAAAATGAAAATCTTTTACCACCCCAATGATCTGGAAACTATTTCCAAAAATTCTCACGTTTTTACCTACCGGTTTTTTCAGGTTCATCGCTTTAATGGCAGTTTCATTCAATACCACTTTATTACCTTCGGCACCGAAATTTTTCGAAAAAGGCCTTCCTGTAGCCATTTGCATTGCCAGCGTTTCAACAAAGTTATAACCGGCAAAAAAACCTTCGAAGTACACCGTTTGATCAGTAGTACTGCCACTCCAGCTAAGGCCTGCGGTGCCAAAATTACGTCCCACTAAATTGTGCGTGGTAAAGCTTGCATTTACAACGCCGGGAATAGTTCTAAGCCGGGCATCAAATGTTTCTTCATTACCCTGCAGTTTTCCTTCCGAATCAAACCTTACCACGTTGTCTTTACTATAACCGGGAGTAATTGACTGGATGAATTGTATTTGTTTATAAACCACTAAAACCGAGACGATAAGCATAACGGAAATGGCAAATTGGAATATAACAAGGCCCTTGCGTGCAACCAGTTCAGAAAAAGATGAGCCCAGGTTTCCTTTTAAAATAGCCAGGGGCTTAAATTTTGACAGATATAATGCCGGGTAACTTCCGGATAATATCCCGGTAAAAAGGGCAATACCAATTAAGGTAAGGATAAGTGATAAATCTAAATTAAGTTGGATATCTTTACCTGTTAACCGGTTAAATTGAGGTAACAAAAGCCATGTAACACCAACGGCAAGCAACGTGGTGAACATAGCCAGCAGTGCTGACTCCGTAAGGAACTGAATTATTAACTGGCTGCGTTCGGCCCCGATTACTTTCTTTATTCCTACTTCTTTCATCCTGCCCGAGGCCTTTGCTGTTGACAGGTTCATGAAGTTGATACAGGCAATAATCAATATGAATACCGCAACCAGCGAGAATAGTTTAACGTATTCTTCCCTTCCGCCAACCTTGGAGCCATGATTAAAAGTGTTTTGCAGGTAATTTTCTGAAAATCGCATAGCAAAAGGCGTGCGGGCCGTGTCGCCGCTGCTTTTGGTAACTAAATTGGCGATTCTTTTATTAAAGGCATCAATATTAACACCCTTCTTTAACATAATAAAGTTATGCGGGCCCGCTCCTCCCCACGATTTAACCCAGCCCTGACCGGGAACATCAGCCAGGTAATCAAACGATTGCACAAAATCAAACTGCTGTGACGAATGTACAGGCAGCTCATAAACGCCGGTAACAAAAAATACTTTATCCTGCTGAACTTTTATCCCCTTACCTATCACATTTTCAGTTGTATTGAAAAGTCTTTTTGCAAGGTCCTCACTAATAACAATAGAATTTTTATCGTTCAGTACTTTCGTCCTGTCCCCGGCTATCATCTTAAATGAAAAAATTTTAAAATAGTCCTTACCGGCATACTGTCCCCGCGCCCTAATGCTTTTATTACCGGTGGTAAGCGTAGATTTCTGAAACCAATCAGGCGGCGCCACGGCGGCGGCATACTCAACTTCCGGTTCCTGAACTTTTAGCACATCACTTACCAGGCCGGATGATTCGTCGGTAAGTGACTGACTACCGCTGTTTTTCCGGTGTTCCATAACCTGGTACAGCCGGTTGTCGTTGGCGAAGAATTTATCATAGCTCAATTCATCATGCACCCACAAATAAATCAATAAAGTACAGGCTATACCTGCCGAAAGTCCCACCACGTTGAGCAACGTGAATTGCTTATCCTTTTTTAAGTTGCGAAATGCAATTTTCAGATAATTTTTAAACATGATGCAGCGGTTTATGGGTTCTTTATTTTAATGATTATTGAAGTATCGGCACTAACTCATTATAAAAGAAGGTTAAATTCATGGATTGTTCAGATTTTCGAATAGAATTCGATAACACTCAAGCTAACCCCTCCTTTATGGAGAGGGTTAGCGGAGGCACTTAA
>JAQNCM010000121.1 GCA_029237615.1 Mucilaginibacter sp. | reverse complement strand
AAAACAACAGGGTAAGGAAGTGATATTGGTTTCCTCTGGTGCAGTAGCTTCGGGCCGCAGCCTGATCACTATTTCTGAAAAATATGATTCCATTGCAACAAGACAGCTCTTTGCTTCAATCGGTCAGGTAAAGCTCATCAATACATATGCTCAACGGTTTGAAAAATTCAATATCCTTTGCTCACAGGTATTGGTAACCAAGGAAGACTTCAGGGACAGGCTTCATTACCTGAACATGAAGAACTGCCTCAAAATATTATTGCAACACCATGTGATTCCTGTGGTAAATGAAAATGATGTGGTATCAGTTACTGAGCTGATGTTTACGGATAATGATGAGCTGGCGGGGCTTATCGCTTCTATGCTGAATGCCCAGGCATTGATAGTGCTGACAAACGTTGACGGAATTTATGACGGCAACCCGGAAAATGAAGGCGTTAAAGTAATTGAAGAAGTTACCGGTAAATCCATCGACTTTGCATCTTTTGTAAGCTCGGCCCGTTCTCAGTTTGGTCGTGGGGGGATGATCACCAAATCAACCATGGCACAAAAAATAGCCCAGCTGGGTATCGCCGTTCATATTGCCAACGGAACAAAAGACAACATTTTGCCCGATGTGCTGGAAAATAAGACCACACACACCTACTTTGCTCCCAACAAAAATGCATCCGGCAAAAAGAAATGGATAGCGCACTCCGGTAACTATGCCAAAGGCATTGTGCAGGTTAATGGGGGCGCAAAAGCAGCGCTTACATCAACCAAAGCATCAAGTCTGCTTCCTGTAGGGGTAATAAATATAATTGCTGAGTTTAAAAAAGGAGAGATCATTAAATTAATTGATGAAAATAACAAGCCTATCGGGTTGGGCATTGCCGAATATGGCTCAGATAAAGCAGCCGGAATGATCGGTCAAAAAAATCAAAAAGCGCTGGTACATTATGATTATCTTTACCTTGAAGGTTAATATTGAATGATAAATAACTACACTACCTATTTTGAAAATGCGCGTATAGCGGGCAGAAGATCTGTAACTCCTGCTGTTATAAACGAGGTATTAAAAACCCTTGCTGATACAGCTATTGCACAAACAGGGTATTTATTACAGGAAAATGAAAAGGACCTGGAGCGAATGGATCCCAATGATCCAAAATATGACCGCTTAAAATTAACCGCCGCCCGTATTGAAGATATTGCCGCTGAAATAAACAATGTGTCACAGCTGGAAAGCCCGCTGGGCGATGTCCTCTCGCAAAAAATAATGCCAAATGGCTTACATATTTCCAAAGTGCGGGTGCCGCTTGGAGTAGTTGGCGTAATTTACGAAGCGCGGCCAAATGTAACCTTCGATGTATTTTCACTTTGTTTTAAAACCGGTAATGTTTGCATTTTGAAGGGTGGCAGCGATGCTGATTTTTCCAACCGGGCAATCATATCTATTATCCACCAGGTTTTATCAAAGTACGAAATCGACGTAAACGTAGCCATCTTGCTTCCGGCAGAACGTGAAGCCACGGATGCCCTTTTAAATGCCATTGGTTATGTGGATGTATTAATACCCCGGGGGAGCCAGGGCTTAATAGATCATGTCCGGTTTAACAGCAAGGTACCTGTAATTGAAACAGGTGCAGGTATTGTTCATACTTATTTTGACGAATTTGCCGATCTGGAAAAAGGAAGCTCCATAATTTTTAATGCTAAAACCCGCCGTGTAAGCGTATGTAACGCCCTGGATTGCCTGATCGTGCATTATACCAGGCTGCGCGATCTGCCTGCCATGGTAAAACCACTGGCAGAAAAAAAGGTAGTAATTTATGCTGATAAAACTGCTTTTATGATCCTTAAAGGACATTATCCGGACGGGCTTTTGAGCCATGCCAAACCGGAACATTTTGGAACAGAGTTTTTATCGTTAAAAATGGCAATTAAAGTTGTGGAGAGTTTTGAAGAAGCGCTGGACCATATTGCTGCTTATAGCTCGAAACACAGTGATGCCATCATATCTGAAGACAGTGAAAATATCGAAGCCTTCTTAAACCAGGTTGACGCAGCCGCCGTTTATGTGAACGCTTCCACCGCTTTTACTGACGGCGCACAGTTTGGACTGGGCGCTGAAATTGGAATAAGCACACAAAAATTGCATGCCCGCGGCCCGATGGGACTGGAAGAGTTGACCAGTTACAAATGGATTGTTAAAGGAAACGGACAAATACGTAAGCCTTGATTTTTATGCTGCAATCTAAATTATAAGTTTATATAATATTCATAAACAACTGAATATAAACACAATTTAACCATAAGTTAATATATTGTTTTATTCCATTTATGTCATTTTACCCTCTCTTGACTAAACAATTCATCTACATAAAAATCAAAAAAGGTATCTTTGCGGAATTATGAGTAAGCATGGCAGGATATTAGTGGCAATGAGCGGCGGGGTTGATAGCTCGGTAGCGGCAGTTATGCTGCATGACCAGGGCTACGAGGTGATTGGGCTTACCATGAAAACCTGGGATTATGCCTCATCAGGCGGGAGCTCAAAAGAAACCGGCTGTTGCAGTCTGGATAGCATTAATGATGCCCGCGCATTGGCAGTTGGATATGGATTTCCCCATTACATCCTGGATATACGAAATGAGTTTGGTGATTTTGTGATCGATAATTTTGTTGATGAATATTTAGCAGGCCGCACCCCTAACCCATGTGTTTTATGCAACACCCACATTAAGTGGGAAGCCTTGCTTAAGCGTGCCGATAAGCTGGATTGCGAATTTATAGCTACCGGGCATTATGCAAATATCCGTTTGCAGGATAATGGCAGGTATGTGATATCAAAAGGAAAAGACATCAACAAAGATCAGTCTTACGTACTGTGGGGGGTATCTCAAAAAAACCTTGCCCGCACAAAGTTTCCGCTGGGTAGTTTTTCAAAGCCGGAGATCAGGCAAATGGCAATGGATATGGGGCAGATTGAATTAGCCGGCAAAAGTGAAAGCTATGAAATATGTTTTGTGCCTGATAACGACTACAGATCGTTTCTAAGAAACAAAGTGGAAGATTTGGAGGAACGGGTTGCCGGTGGCAACTTTGTTTTAACAGACGGCACCGTAGTGGGCAAACACCAGGGCTATCCTTTCTATACCATAGGGCAGCGCAAGGGCTTAGGTATTGCTTTAGGTCAGCCTATGTTTGTGACTAATATTCAGCCGGAAACCAATACCGTTGTATTAGGAACCGTTGATGAACTGGAAAAGAAACAAGCCTGGGTTAAAAACCTTAACCTGGTTAAATACGAAAGCATTACTGAGCCTCTGGAAGCCATTACAAAAATCAGGTATAAAGATGCCGGTACGCAAAGTGTAATACAACAAATGGGACAGCACATGAAAGTTGACTTTCATCATAACGTTTCCGGTATCGCGCCCGGCCAGTCGGCTGTGTTTTATGAAGATAATGATCTGTTGGGCGGCGGTTTTTTAATGTGATTTATGTCGGACGTACAAAACATTAAGAATTTTCGAGGCTGATTTTAACAACTAATCTCTAAACTTTAACCTCTAATCACTAACCACAACCCCATATCATTTCAATATTCTTCTTGCGTTTCATTTTCTTTATGTTTTATTTGCAAAAAATATTTGCTTAAATGGCTAAAAACCTACTAATAGTTGAATCTCCGGCGAAAGCCAAAACCATTGAGGGATACCTTGGCAAAGACTTTACTGTTAAGTCGAGTTACGGACACATCCGCGACCTGGTTAAGTCTGACGATGCTATTGATATTGCACATGACTTTAAACAAAAGTACGAAGTACCTGCCGATAAAAAGCAGATAGTGAGTGAATTAAAGAAATTGGCTAAAGAAGCAGATATGGTATGGCTGGCGTCGGATGAGGACCGTGAGGGGGAAGCCATATCATGGCATTTGTTTGATACGTTAGATTTAAAAGACGCCACTACCAAGCGGATCGTTTTCCACGAGATTACAAAACCCGCTATATTGCGCGCAATTGAAACGCCACGAAAAATTGATTACAACCTGGTAAATGCACAGCAAGCCCGCCGTGTACTGGATAGACTGGTTGGTTTTGAGCTTTCACCTGTTTTATGGAAAAAAGTAAAACCTTCCCTTTCAGCCGGACGGGTGCAATCAGTAGCAGTAAGGCTTATAGTCGACCGTGAGCGCGAGATCAATAAATTTAAGTCGGAAGCAGCCTTTAAGATCGTCGCTATTTTTGGAAAGGGCAAGGAAGCATTTAAAGCCGAATTACCTGAGCGGTACAGCAAACAGGAAGATGCAGAAAAGTTTTTGCAGGACTGCATCGGCGCTGACTTTGATGTAAAATCACTGGATACCCGGCCGGCAAAACGTTCTCCGGCTGCCCCATTTACCACCTCAACGTTGCAGCAGGAAGCAAGCCGTAAATTAGGCTATTCAGTTTCGCGCACCATGCAGGTGGCACAAAAACTTTATGAATCGGGCCATATCACTTATATGCGTACCGATTCTGTTAATTTATCTGACCAGGCATTAAACGCTGCATCACAGGAAATTATATCAGCATACGGTGATAAATACCATCTGCAGCGCAAATACAAAACAAAAAATGCAAGCGCCCAGGAAGCCCACGAAGCAATAAGGCCGACCTATTTCGATAAACATACCATTCCGGGTGATTCAAGCGAAACACGTTTGTATGAGTTGATCTGGAAAAGGGCCATTGCTTCTCAAATGAGTGAAGCACAGTTTGAGAAAACAACTGCAAAGATCAGTATATCAACACGTAAAGAGGAATTAGTTGCCAATGGTGAGGTGATGAAGTTTGATGGTTTCCTGAAAGTGTACCTTGAATCAAGCGATGAGGATGAGGATAATTTACAGGATGGTGAAAATGCAATGCTGCCGCCGTTAACCAGGGGTCAGCGTTTAGCTTTACAGGAACTAACAGCAACCGAGCGCTTTTCGCGCCCGCCTGCTAGATATACCGAAGCAAGTTTGGTAAAAAAGCTGGAAGAGCTGGGTATCGGGCGTCCGTCTACCTATGCCCCTACTATATCAACCATCCAGAACCGTGGTTATGTTGTTAAGGAAGAACGCGACGGCAAGCAAAGAGCTTTTCGTGTTTTAACGCTTAAAGGAGACAACGTCAGCAAAGAAGAAAAAACAGAAAACACCGGAGCTGAAAGAGGCAAGCTTTTCCCTACCGATATTGGTGCTGTTGTAAATGATTTCCTGGTGCAATATTTTAAGGATATTGTGGATTTTCACTTTACGGCAACGGTGGAAAAGCAATTTGATGAGATAGCCCAGGGATTAAAGGAATGGACGGACATGATCCGCAGCTTTTACACGCCTTTTCACAAGGAGGTGGAAAGCACCATTCAAACTGCTGATAAAGCCACCGGCGAACGCGAATTGGGCGCCCATCCCGAAAGCGGGAAAAAGGTATCGGTACGAATAGGCCGTTATGGCCCCTTTGTACAGGTAGGCGATAGTGTTACAGAAGGCGGCAATGAAGAAAAACCACTGTATGCAAGTTTGCGTACCGGTCAAAGCATTGAAACCATCACGCTTGAAGAAAGCCTGGAGCTGTTTAAGCTTCCCAAAAAGGTGGGTGTTTTTGAGGATAAGGATATGACCGTTGCCATTGGCCGTTTTGGTCCTTACGTCAGGCATAACAGTGCATTTATTTCGTTACCAAAAGATATTGATCCGCTTGACGTTACCGAAGAAAAGGCAATTGAACTGATCATTGAAAAGCGTAAAAAAGATGCAGAAAAGCTGATAAAGGCTTTTGACGAAGATCCTGCCATGAAGGTATTAAATGGCCGTTGGGGGCCTTATATTGAATTTGGTAAACTAAATATCAAGATCCCGAAAGGTAAAGAGCCGCAAACATTAACCTTTGAGGAATGTAAGGCATTAGCTGCCATAGCCGAAAAAGAACCTAAAAAGTCCGGTAAGAAATTTGTTAAAAAGAAGTAGATAGTAGAGGTTAGAGATTTGAGGTTAGAGATTAGTTGAATAGCGGTATCTGACTAACTTCTAATCTCTGATCTCTATAATAATCAACTAAAAGATGATAAAAGACCTGCCCCAAAATATAGTAAAAGACATTGCTATAGCGGTAGCGCTGGAGAAGGAAAGTGCTGAGAGCAAAATATGGTACGTTTACCTGATCAATCTCAAAAACGAACCGATAGAAAATGTATTGATCACTTCGAAGGGATATGGTGAAAAGGACGGCGCCCCTGTTAAAACGTCTACATTGCGGCACATGTTTCCGGTGGTTGATAAAAGCTCCTATAAACTAATAGAACCTATTGATGAGCAAACATTCGGCTTAAACAATGAATACTGGTTAAGCTACTATATCGGCAAGGATATCTACGACAAAAAATTCATCTTTTTACCCGAGAGCATTGTTGAAGTCAACTTTATTAAACTGCCGGTTTTAAATAAGGTTGGGGTGATGATACGGTAAGTTAAGTTAAACGTGGTTTCCCAGGTTAAACATATCGACCTGCTCCTTTACCCATTCCTGCATTCTTTCAGCTTTGAAAGCAAACCATTTGTCCCTGTATTCTTCGGAATTGTCAATAACGTATTTAAATTTACTGAATGGTTTTTTTGATTTAGCACATAGATGAGATCTTTCCGTAACTTAACAGAATCAACTGTATCAGCAAAATCCTCCATTACAGAGAATGAATCCTGTGATTCCATTTTTTCAATTTCTAAGTAATCACCAGGATTTTTATCAATTTTCTTTCGTTCATCGGCCCAGGCGTCATTTTCCGGTTCAAAAAAATCATCTTCATCGCCATATAAAAATAACTGCTCTCTATTATGCTTGTTTATAAAGCAACTAAAACCGCAGTCAAGCTGCTCAGCAATTTCCCTTATTTGTTCTGTTGTAAGTAATATCATTTTAAAGCAGCCTTAATAAAAAGGAAAATTAATATTATGTTTTTCCCAGACCAATTTTTAAGCTTATTGCGAGGCTATGTAATAATTCGGTTGCAGCTTTGCTGAAGGGGGAATGGGTAGAAGTGGTGAAGTGAAATGCTTTCAAACATTTCCTATTACTAACCGGTGGAACAAGATAAGACGTGGAAGCTTTTGTTTGATACCCAAAGATGATAACTGGTTTATTGAACTAATTTTTTACAATGAATTTAATTTTTTGCTTATTTTTCGAGTTTTAGTTAATGAAGCTTTTATCGAAGAGCTTGTTGAATCTTTAAATGTATATCAGTTTTAATCTGCATAAAAGGAACTTGTCTTTTAAAGTTAAATTGAAGGTTCACATATTCTATCATTGATGATTAAGATTTTGAAAAAATATACTTAATGCTCCTCGTTAACCTGGTATCAAAAATTTTGTAAATTTGTTAGCAATTACAACATTAATGTCGCTTTAATTAATTTATATAGCATTATGGAACGGATAGTATTGGAAGTAGATGATACTGTAGGAAAAATATACAGGGGCTTAAGCCAGGAAAGCAAGCAGCAATTTAACCAAACGGTTAGCCTTATGGTGAAAAAAGCTGCAAATGATGCGACATTTGCTGAATATTCAAAATTACTGGATGAAACAGGAAACGAGGCGTTGAGAAACGGCCTTACCCCTGAAATATTGGAAGCACTATTAGCATCCAATGATTAAGATATTTGTTTTTGATACCAATAGCCTCATCAGCGCTAATCTTTCGCCTTATTCTGTTAACCGTAAAGCTTATGACCGGGCGCGTGAAATCGGAATACCTGTTTATTCAAGCGCTACTTTTACAGAGTTTGCCGAAACACTTGTCCGTCCCAAGTTTGACAAGTATATATCCAGTGATAAGCGGCTTCAGGCTATTACTGCTTTTGAAAAGAGAGGCCAGCTCATCCGGGTTTCTATTAGCATTAATCTTTGTCGTGATCCAAAAGATAACAAATTTCTGGAGTTAGCTTTTGAAGCAGGAGCTGCCTGTATTATTACTGGAGATAAGGATTTATTGGTTTTGAATCCCTTTGAAGGTATCCCAATATTAACTGCGGCTGAATTTTTGAAAGTTTTTTAGGAGAAATTAAAAAAATGATCAACTAATCACTATTTCATCCCAAGCATCCCATATTTTAAAATACAGTAAATGGCCCTTACGCCATCTTTCCAGCCTATTTTTTTGCCGTCGTCATAGGTACGGCCGTAGTAAGATATACCTACTTCATATATCCTGATATTGGGTACACGGGCAATTTTTTGAGTGATTTCAGGCTCAAATCCAAAACGTTGCTCTGATAATTTTATGGATTGAATAAGTTTGGTATCAAAAAGCTTATAACAGGTTTCCATATCGGTGAGGTTCAGGTTCGAAAACATGTTCGATGCAAACGTGAGCCACCTGTTTCCGATGGTATGCCAGAAAAACAATATACGATGAGGATTGCTTCCCATAAACCTTGAGCCATAAACCACATCCGCAAAGCCACCGCAAACCGGTTTCAACAGATCATTATATTCGGCCGGGTCATATTCCAGATCGGCATCCTGAATAATTAAATATTCCCCCGTGGCTTTGGAAATACCAGTATGAAGAGAAGCACCCTTTCCACTATTAGCTTCGTGTTTAAAATACCGTATGTTCAGTTCAGGGTTATTTTGTTGATAAGTGGCTATCGACTGCTCGGTATGGTCTGAGGAGCAATCATTTACAATGATCACCTCTTTATGAATGTTATCAATCAGGTTAACCGATTTGATTTTATTTAAGATCAAATGGATTGTATTACCTTCGTTATAAGCCGGAATAATGATTGATAACTTTTGTATTTTCATTCTTGTTATTTATTGAGATAAGGTAAAAATTACATAAAAAATCCAAAAATAACAATATTGCCTTGCTTTTTTCACTAAATCCGCCATTCTGTTTTATAGATACAATGTTTATATTGGCTGATATTTAATTTCAAATTAAATGCTTGAACAATACGACCTTCATAACCTGATGGTAATTGATATTGAGACTGTTCCGCAATACAGCACATTCGACCAGGTACCGGAGCATTTTCAAAAACTGTGGGATTTAAAAACGCAGTTTCAGCGAAAGGAAGCCACGCCCGAAGAATTTTATGACCGTGCAGGAATCTGGTCGGAGTTTGGAAAGATAATTTGTATTTCTGTAGGAATATTTATTAATGGGAAGAATACCGGGCTCAGGGTAAAGTCGTTCGCTTCACACAACGAAAAGGAATTGCTGGAGCAATTTGCGGCGTTACTTGCCGGTCAGCCGGCAAGTTTAATTCTTTGTGCGCATAACGGCAAGGAGTTTGATTTTCCTTATATATGCCGCAGAATGCTGATAAACGGACTTAAAATACCAGCTCAATTAGAGATATCGGGCAAAAAGCCATGGGAGGTAAACCACCTTGATACCATGGAGCTGTGGAAATTTGGAGATTACAAAAGCTACACCTCTTTGAGTTTATTAGCGGCAATTTTTAATATCCCAACACCTAAAGATGATATAGACGGCAGTATGGTAGGACATGTTTATTGGGTTGAGAACCAATTGGAACGCATAACCACCTATTGCCAGAAGGATGTAGTAGCAACGGCACAACTGTTAAGACGTTACCGCGGTGAGGAGCTGATTACAGATGAATGTATAACGATGGTTGGGTAAATGCTGCAGGTAGACAATTTAAATGTTAAGTTTAAAACGCAAACGGGCACTTTTGAAGCCGTTAAAGGCATTTCTTTTACTTTAAATAAAGGCGAAACTATTGGCATTGTCGGCGAATCCGGCTCCGGAAAATCGGTTACTTCGTTGGCTTTGATGCGTTTACTGAACGAGGAACAGGCTGTGCTTAGCGGCCAGGTTTTATTAAATGGCATAAGCTTATGTAAATTACCCGAAGGCGAGATGCGCAAAATACGCGGCTACCGCATGGCAATGATCTTTCAGGAGCCGATGACCTCTTTGAACCCGGTTTTAACCTGCGGTTTCCAGATCACAGAAGCAATCCGGTTACATCTTGGAACAAGTAAAGCAGAAGCAAAAGACCAAACGATTGCGCTTTTTAAAGAAGTGCAACTCCCGCGTCCCGAAGCGATTTTTGACAGTTATCCGCACCAAATATCCGGCGGGCAAAAGCAAAGGGTGATGATCGCCATGGCATTAAGCTGTAATCCGGAAATATTGATCGCCGATGAACCCACTACCGCCCTTGATGTCACCGTCCAAAAGACCATTATTGAACTATTACAAAAGCTGAAGGCCGAACGCAATATGAGCCTGATCTTTATCTCACACGACCTCGGGGTGATCAGTGAAATTGCCGACCGTGTACTGGTAATGTATAAAGGCGAAGTGGTAGAAGAAGCATCTGTTAAAACATTATTCTCACGTCCAAAGCATCCTTATACAAAAGGATTGCTGGCCTGCCGCCCGTCCCCTGCCCTGCGTTTAAAAAAACTGCCGGTTGTTTCTGATTTTTTAGACTCCAATACTAAAAAAGGCGAAAGCATTGAACGGATAAGAGAAAAATATGCCTGCAATCCGGAAGAAATAAAAGAACGGAAAGAACAGCTTTATAGCCGGCAGTCCTTATTAAAAATAACCGGGCTCAATACCTGGTTTCCTGTGCGCTCAGGTTTCTTTAATACATCAAAAGAGGTTATAAAAGCAGTTAACTCGGTAAGCTTTGATGTTTACCCGGGAGAAACGCTTGGTTTGGTAGGTGAATCGGGCTGCGGGAAAACAACGCTTGGCCGGAGCATTTTGCGTTTAATTGAACCTACATCAGGCAGCATAAATTTTGAAAACACCGATCTTAGAAGTCTAAAAAAGAATGATCTCCGGGAGATACGAAAAGATATTCAGATCATTTTCCAGGATCCATATTCGGCGCTCAATCCACGTTTAACAGTCGGCGATTCGTTGATGGAGCCTTTGCAGGCACACCAGTTTTACAGCAATAATACCAAACGCAAAAAAAAGGTATTGGAACTGCTGGAGCGTGTAAACCTATTGCCTGAACATTTTAACCGTTATCCACACGAATTTTCCGGGGGCCAGCGGCAGCGTATTGTTATAGCCCGCGCCCTGGCCTTGCAGCCTAAGTTTATTATTTGCGACGAATCAGTATCGGCGCTGGACGTGTCGGTACAGGCGCAGGTATTAAATCTTATCCGCGAACTGCAGCAGGAATTTAACCTCACCTATATTTTTATCTCGCATGACCTGGCTGTCATCAAACATATATCTGATAGAATGATGGTAATGAACAAAGGAGAAATTGTAGAAACGGGCGACCCGGATGAAATTTATTATCATCCTAAAGAGGAATATACTAAGAAGCTTATTGCTTCTATACCGGGAAAGTAGTGTGGGTTCTTTATTACCTTTCAATTTGTTTGGCTAAAGCCTTATATCAATAATCTGTTGTTCGTCCTATTAATTGAGACAGCAATGAATTAAAATCATTACCGTTGGTTTCAACCAACGGATAGCAGATTGTTATTTAAGGGCTTTAGCCAAATTCCGCTACAGCACTTTGCGCATTTAAAAACATCGTATCTTTGCGCAAAGAATACATATGTCTAAAAAGAAGAACAGTTCATCTATAAACAAAGTACTCACCCAAATGGTACTGGATATATTTGAACAAAATGGCAATACGCCGTTAAATTATAAACAAGTATCTGCCAAATTAAATATCCGTGATCCTGAAGACCGCGAAACAATTTTCGATATATTAAAAGAAGAAGCCTTTAAAGGTATTTTAAAAGAAATAGCTCCCGGTAAATTCCAGTTGTTGGAATTAAAAACCTTTGTTGAGGGAAAGGTTGATCTTACCAATGACGGTTCAGCATTTATTGTTACTGACGACGAATTTGAAAGCGATATTTTTGTTGCGCCACGCAAACTGCGGAATGCCTTGAATGGCGACCGGGTAAGGGTGTACGTTTATGCCAAAAGCCGGGGGAAAAATAAAGAAGGTGAAGTAATTGAAATACTGGAGCGCGCCAAAATGGAGTTTACGGGTATTGTTAAACTTTCGGAACGGTTCGCCTTCTTCATACCGGACGACCGCAAAATGATGCATGATATTTTTATCCCTATCAGCGAACTCCATGGCGCTAAAAATGGCATAAAAGCGATTGCAGAAATTACAGACTGGCCGGCAGACGCTAAAAACCCCATTGGGCGTATTAAGCATATACTGGGTAAACAAGGTGAGAATGACACCGAAATGAACGCCATTCTTGCCGAATATGGTTTCCCTTTGTCTTTTACCGCTGAAGTTGAGCATGACGCAGAAGAAATTCCTGACATTATCACCAACGAAGAAATTGCCAAAAGACGTGATTTCAGAAATATAACAACCTTTACTATCGACCCGTTTGATGCCAAAGATTTTGATGACGCTTTGTCTTTCAGGATATTGGATAATGGTAATTACGAGGTGGGTGTTCACATAGCAGATGTATCCCACTTTATTAAACCTGATTTCGCATTGGATAAAGAAGCTGAAGACCGTGGAACTTCTGTTTACCTGGTAGACAGGGTAATACCCATGCTTCCCGAACGATTATCCAACGGTTTATGCTCACTGCGGCCTAAAGAAGATAAGCTGTGTTTTGCGGCTGTCTTTGAGCTGGATGAAGACGCATATATCCAGAATGAATGGTTTGGTAAAACAGTTATTCACTCCGACAGAAGGTTCACTTACGAAGAAGTACAGGAAGTTATTGAAACCGAAGCAGGAGATTTTGATACAGAGATTTTAAAGTTAAATGCTTTAGCTTATAAGCTGCGTGAGCGCAAATTTAAAAATGGCGCTATCAGCTTTGAAACTACGGAAGTAAAATTTAAGCTGGATGACACGGGCAAACCAATCGGCGTTTATGTGAAAGAGCGCAAAGACGCCCATAAACTGATAGAAGATTTTATGCTGTTAGCTAACCGAAAAGTGGCTGAATATGTTAGCAAAATGGGTAAAGGCAAACATAAGTATACTTTTGTTTACCGCGTTCACGATTCACCCAAACCAGAATCCCTTGCTAATTTCGCACAATTTGCAGCCAGGTTCGGCTATAAAATCAATACCAAATCGGATAAGGAAACAGCCAAATCCCTTAACTTTTTAATGGAGGATGTAGAAGGCAAAAAGGAACAGAATGTGCTGACACACCTGGCAATCCGCTCAATGGCCAAAGCTATTTACACTACCAAAGGTACCAGTCATTATGGCCTGGCATTTGATCACTATACCCATTTCACCTCTCCTATCCGCCGTTACCCGGACGTAATGGTGCACCGGTTGTTGTTTCATTATCTCAATGGCGGACAATCAGCTAATGCGGAGCACTATGAGAAACTATGCCAGCATAGCTCGCAGATGGAAAAAAAGGCGGCTGATGCGGAACGTGCCTCGGTAAAATACAAACAGGCCGAATATTTGAAAGACCAGGTGGGCAGTGTTTACAGCGGCGTAATCTCCGGAGTTACCGAATGGGGCATGTATGTAGAAATTATTGAGAATAAATGCGAAGGTATGATCCGCCTGCGTGATATATCCGATGACTTTTATACTTTAGACGAAAAAAATTATGCTATCATCGGCCAGCGTAAAAAGAAGGTTTACCAATTGGGCGATGAAGTGAAGATCAGGGTTAAGAATGTTGATCTTACAAAAAAACAAATTGATTTTTCGTTAGTACAGGAATAGTTAAATGGTTGATTAAGTTGGATTAGGTTGATTGGGTTATCAATCAACTCAGTCAACTGATCCACTAAAAATATAGATGAAGAAACTAGAAGATTTACAGGCGATAATCAGCGATGCTGTTGATAAGCTGTCTCTACCAGACTATCCAGGATCATTATACGAACCGATACGTTATATTTTATCCCTGGGCGGTAAACGGATGCGTCCTGCATTGCTCTTAATGGCATGTGACCTTTTTGGAGGTGATGCAGATGCCGCGGTTCCTCCTGCCCTTGCTATCGAGATATTCCATAATTTCACGTTGATGCATGATGACATTATGGACAATGCACCGCTGCGCCGCGGACAGGTTACAGTTCATGAGCGCTGGAATCAAAACGTTGGGATCCTTTCAGGGGATGTAATGCTGATACAGGGTTATAAATTAATGATGCAGGTAGAAGACCGTTTGTTACGCCCTATTCTTGATATATTTAATACCACAGCTACCGGCGTATGTGAAGGCCAGCAACTGGATATGGAATTTGAAGAACGCAATGATGTAAGCATTGCTGAATATTTACACATGATTCGTTTAAAAACCGCGGTTGTGTTGGGGGGGGCTTTAAAAATAGGCGCGCTGATAGGCGGCGCTGATCCAAAAGATGCAGAACTATTAAGTAGCTTTGGTGAACATCTGGGCCTTGCATTCCAGTTGCAGGACGATATACTGGATGTTTATGGCGATCCTGAAAAATTTGGCAAACAGGTGGGCGGGGATATTATATCCAACAAAAAAACCTATTTACTTATAAAAGCACTTGAACTGGCAAAAGAAAAACCAGCCGGCGGTTTAGCTGACTGGGTAGCGTTAAAACAATTTAACAATGCCGAAAAAGTAGCTGCTGTTACTGATATTTACAATACATTAGATGTACGGCAGTTTGCAGAAGAAGCCATGCAAACTTATGCTGAAAAAGCTTTTGAGGCACTTGACGCCATAGATTTACCCGAAGATCATAAACAATACCTGCGCGATTTTGCAGATGGATTATTGGTTAGGGAGAATTGATTATATTGCAATATTAAATAACCAGCTACTCAATGAGAAAACTTCTCCTTTTGATTATAGTTTTAACTGCCAGTCAGCTCCATGCCCAGCAAACCCTCACCTCGGGCGGAAAATTAAAGCCAGAGCAAGCCATTATGGATGTAAGACATTATACCATTGCGCTTGATGTTGATTTGAACCAAAAATCAATTGTTGGCTACACCGTAATTGACGTTATTATGGCGCAGCCAACACATGTGCTGCTTTTCGACCTGCTGGATTCATTAAATGTGAGCGAGGTTTTGGTAAATAATAAAAAAGAGCCGTTTGAGTATAAAAACAACTTAATCAGGATCAATCTTAACAACGAACTGGCTGCGGGCAAGGCAAGCATAAAAGTATTTTACGGCGGTAAACCGCATGTGGCCCGCAGACCGCCATGGGACGATGGCTTTATCTGGACAAGGGATTCGACCGGTCATGCCTGGATGGCGATAACAGCAGAGGGCACTGGTGGCAAGTTATACTTCCCCTGCAAGGATCATCCGTCAGATGAACCCAATGAAGGGGTGGATATGTTCATAACCGTTCCAAAAGACCTTGTGGTAGCAGGACCAGGTTTATTACAAAAAGTAACTAAACATGGCGATAAGGCAACTTTTCACTGGAAAACAAATTACACCATCAACAATTACAGTATCCTTTTTAATGTGGGCGATTATGCAATTGTAAGCAGGACATATACAACTGTTGACGGGCATAAGGTACCGCTGCAGTTTTATGTGTTAAAAGAGCACGAGGCAAAAGCACAGCATCACCTGGATATTTTTGAAAAAACCATCCACGAGCAGGAAAAATATTTCGGCGAATACCCATGGGCAAAGGAAAAAATAGCCATCTGCGAAACCCCGCACCTGGGTATGGAACACCAGACAATGAATGCCTACGGCAATAAGTTTCGCTACACAAAAGTGGGCGGTGAAGACTATGATGGACTGATGCACCATGAATTCGGGCATGAATGGTGGGGAAATAAAGTGACCGCCAAGGACTGGGCCGATTACTGGATACATGAAGGTATCAATACTTTTGGTGATGCGCTGTACGTGAGAGAATTTGAGGGTGAGGCCGCCTACAATAAATATTTTCAGAATGCAGCCCTACGGTTTGGAAATAAAATACCCATTGTATTGGGAAAGGATGTTGATGAAGAAGCTGCTTACAATGGCGATATATACGGTAAGGGCGGATTTTTTATGCATACCATCCGGTATATAATGGGCGACAGCCTGTTTTTTCCGGCGCTAAAGAACTTTGTGACCTCGCCAAAATACACCTATGATAATTTGGTAGTTACAGACGATGTACAGCAGTTTTTTAGCCAGGAAGCGGCCCGGGACTTGAAACCATTATTTGACCTGTATCTGCGTACGCCTGACAAATTGAATATACACGTTAAACAATTACGTGCTGATTTATACCTTGTGCAGTTAACAAATATTTCCAT
>JAQNCM010000118.1 GCA_029237615.1 Mucilaginibacter sp. | reverse complement strand
GGGGCAGGTATCGGCACATTCATGATAGGTAGGGGAATCGACCCTTTTCATCATTTCCTGGTTATTTTAGGTATCCTTATTATTGGAGTTATCATCGCATCCCGGTATCTGTATGATGATTATGGCGTTGCAAAAAGTGAAGTGCCATCCTCAATGTCACTACGGGAAAGATTAAGTCTCATCGTTCCATTATTAACGCTTGGAAGCATTGCTTTTTGTTCTATGATCTGTGAAGGCGCTATGTTTGACTGGAGCGTTATCTATTTTAAAAAGGTAGTAACAGCCCCCATGGCATTGCAAGGCGCTGGCTTTACTGCTTTTATGTTCACCATGGCTGGCGGCCGTTTTATTGCTGACTGGTTTGCTCACCGCTTCGGTTTAAAACGCACGTTACAGGTTAGCGGCGCCTTAACGGTAACCGGCTTGCTTACTGCCGTTATTTTTCCTTATTTTTATACAGCTATGGCCGGTTTTCTGTTGGTGGGGGCAGGGGTATCATCAGTAGTGCCTATGGTATATAGTGCTGCTGGTAAATCAAAAACGATGTCTGCAGGGGTAGCGCTTGCAGCGGTGTCTACAATTGGCTTTATAGGCTTCCTGATAGGGCCGCCGGTTATTGGTTTTATAGCCGGCCTTGCAACCTTAAGGGCATCTTTTGTTTTTATAGCGCTAATGGGAACCAGCGTAATAGTTTTATCAAGCAGGGCCAAACTTTAATTATGCCCTGGCCCTGGTCAGGTCTTCGTTACCGGGATTAAGGATATACTCGAAATTTTCATGGCCGTTGTGGAAAATAAATTTCAGTCTTTCTTTAGGGATGGTTATATCCAACGACATGGTGGCTATTACTTCAGGCAGGTTATCCCTAATCAATTTTAAATCGGTAATCTGCGGCATTTCAATATAAATATCATTCTCCAATGCCTCTATTTTCCAGTTCGGCAGGTTCGCATTTTTTAAATTCTCGAGCCATTTTTGCTGATAAGCATTCATAATTGTCAAATATTGATTCAATTAATAAAGCGATCAGCCCTGAAAAATGTTTTAGGTGCAGACTATTTAAAAGTTACTTGCGTGTTAATAGTCATAATACTTCCGAAAGATCTTCGTAATCGATGTCCTTAAGTAATGGCAACCAGGTCTCAATAAAACTGTTTTTTGTTTCCAGTTCATTTGCAGATTTTGCCGCAATGGCATACCGGCTTTCCCTTGCGTCGTTAACGCCGGCTATAAAGGCCCAGTTACCCCAGTTACTTGCCGGCGAATAATCTATCAACTTCTCTTCAAAGTAAGCAGCACCTTTGGTCCAGTCTACTTTAAGGTCATTTACTAAAAAGCTGGCAACAACTTGTCTGCCGTAATTGTTGATATATCCCGTAGCATTTAACTCATGCATAAATGCATCAATGAGCGGGAAACCTGTTTTGCCGCTTTTCCAGCTTTCAAAAAGCTCATCCTGACTATCAGTTCCAGTGGGCATCTGGCCCTTACTGTTTTTATTTCCAATAAATTTTTGGCCATGCTTTTTAAACATAAACCTGAAATAGTCGCGCCACAACAAATTTAATGTGAGCTGGTTAATTTGGTGCGCATTAGCTGAATGCTGATGTTTTATTGCTTCCCAATAAACTTGTCTTAACGATATACATCCTAAAGCAATCCAGGGAGATAGTTTTGACAAATTTTCGGTAGCAGATGGGTGCCTTGCGTTTTTATGTGAATTCACCTGGTAACTATTAAAGAAAAACTGTTCCAGTTGATTTAAAGCCGCGGTTTCACCTCCGGTAAATGTGGTATCAGACCGCGGGTCATCTACAGCTTCATCCAAACCAAGCGAGCTAAGCGTTGGCAATTCTCCGGCATCGGTAATTTGAGGTGTAGTAATAAGCTCCGGTGTTCCTAAACAGGGACGGACATTGCTGTCCCGCTCTACTTTCTTTTTAAAAACGGCAAAGCTGTCCGGAATATCTTTAATAGGAAACGGGAGGTCTTCTTTATGATATAAGGTATGGCCTATAAAATGTTTTAAATTCAATTTTATCTTCCATAAAGCTGCTTCAACCTGTTCTGAGATATCAGTTTCTTCATGGGCTACCTCGCGGTGATGATATACTTCGTTTATCTCATACTGTTCGGCTAGCCTGGGCAATATTTCGGCTGGATTACCGGTTTCAACAATAAGATCAGCGCCTAAGGTCCGAAGGCTGGCCCGCAGATCAGCAACCGATTCAATAAGAAAACGTGCACGCAGGCTTCCGGTTTTAGTGTTACCTGAAGGATTTTTACTGAAATAATAAGGATCAAAACAATAAACAGGTAATATTTTATCAGCTTTACGTACCGCTTCCTGCAAGATTTCGTTGTCACGAACGCGTAAATCATTTCTAAACCAAACCAATATTGTTTTTTCACTCATAGTTAAACAGGGGAGTAACTGATTGCAGTATGCAAATTTGCAATTTATTTACCTTTTTATGTGCATTTGTAGCTAATATTTGACATCGCTCCAACATTTTGCCCAATAAGAACTGGATTTTCTTATGAAAATCAAACTTTATACAATCAAAGGTATCAATCCCTCAACTTTACGTAATATCATACCAAACCAACCGTTAAGTATTAATAGTCTTACCAATAAGTTATATTGTTATATTTTGTGCTTAAATACGTTTTAATATGGCTACCATCGAAAATATACAGACAGCCTATATTGATTTTGTACTAACAGAAGGCGAACAACCAAGGTCTGTTTACATTTTTGCAAAGAAAAATAAAATGCCTGAAGAAGAATTTTATCGCTTTTTTGGTTCATTTGACGGGGTTGAACAAAATATATGGACTACCTTGGCCTTAAAAACCATTGCTGAAATAAAAACGCAGGAGGTTTGGAATCAGTACAGCAGCCGCGAAAAAGCGTTGTCCTTTTTTTACAGTTTTTTTGAATTATTGAAAAGCAGTCGCAGCTTTGTGATTTACAGCGTAAAAAGGCAGCCAAAAACATTTACTACCCCGCAAATATTTATTGGAATAAAAGACGTTTTTGAGCACTTTTGCAACGATGTCATTGTTGAGGGCCTGGAATCGGATGAATTATCGGAACGGAAGTTTTTCACTAACAGGTATAAAGATGCCCTTTGGGTACAGCTTGTTTTTATATTGAACCTCTGGATTAATGACAATTCCGCAGAGTTTGAGAAAACAGATGAGGCTATCGAAAAGGGCATTAACGTTACTTTTGATCTTTTCCAGCGCTCACCTATTGAAAACCTGGTTGAATACGGTAGATTTTTAGCTAGAAATGGCAGAATTAAAGAAAAAATAAGTTTTGGGAATAACTAATTATTTTGCTGCCATCTTTGATATGGATGGCACCCTTATCGATAATACACCTTATCATTTTAAATCGTGGCAAGCGCTTTATAAAAAGTATAATAAGAGAGAGCCCAGTAAAGAAACCTATTATACCGAAATCAGCGGTGTGCCGGTAATGGAAACTATCAGGCGTGTTTTTGGGAGTGATCATGATGAAGCAGGTTTAAAAGTACTTTTGAACGAAAAGGAAGAGCTTTACCGGCAATTGTATGCTCCGTTTGTAGCACCTATAAATGGGCTCGAAAATTTTTTAACGGAGTTAAAAGATGCCGGTATTAAAATGGCGATGGCCACATCAGCAACCGTAGAAGACATTGATTTTATTTTGAATAAAATACCAATCCGGGACGATTTCAACCAGATAATTAACTCAACGATGGTGAGTAAACCCAAGCCCGATCCGCAGATATTTTTAAAAGCGGCCGAAAAGCTGAATATGCCGCCGTCAAAATGCGTTGTATTTGAGGATTCTTTAGCTGGAATTAAAGCAGCAAATAGCGCAGGTATGAAAGTTGTCGGAATAACTACCGGCCATTCTGCGGCCGGTTTACATCCGGTCGACCTGGTTATAGCTGATTATTCAGAATTAAATGTGCATAAACTCGCTGCACTGTTTGAAAATCATTAATAAGACTATCTTGCCTGGATTATCTTATTGGTCAAACTAACAAAGTCGTCCACACTTAATCTTTCGGCCCGCAGCTCAAGCAAGGGCTCCTCCGTCATTTTCTCTTTGTTAATTAATGACGACAATGCATTCCGGAGCGTTTTGCGGCGCTGATTGAACCCAGCCTTAACTACCTGCCAAAAAAGCTTTTCGTCGCAGTTTAACTGTTTTAACCCGTTACGGCTTAAGCGGATCACTGCCGATAAAACTTTAGGCGGCGGATTAAACACACCCGCTTTTACGGTAAATAAATATTCAACCTTGTAGTAGGCCTGTAAAAACACGCTGAGTATGCCATATTCCTTACTACCGGGTTTTGCGGTGCAGCGCTCGGCCACTTCTTTTTGAAACATACCCACTACTTCAACTACCTGCTGCCGGTTATCAAGCACCTTAAAAAGTATTTGTGATGATATGTTGTATGGAAAGTTACCTATGATAGCTATCGGTCCGGTAAAAAACGCAGCAAAATCCATTTCCAAAAAATCAGCATTAATAAGGCGTTTCCCTAATTGAGGATATTTTTTTTGGAGGTATTGATACGACTCTGTGTCGATATCAATCAACGAAACTTCGTATTCGGTTTTTTGCAGTAAAAAATCGGAAAGGATTCCCATACCAGGGCCCACTTCGAGCACTTGTTTATAAGCATTTTCAACCTTCAGGCTTTCTACAATCTTCGCAGCAATGTTTTTATCAGTAAGAAAATGCTGACCTAAATGCTTTTTTGCTCTTACCAACGTCATTATTAACTAAATATTTGAGCAAATTAAGGCATATTTGTGCTTTAATCGGGAACTATAAGCGTAAAATCTTTTTATTTGTAGCTGAAGTTGTTGGAATATTGACAAGTTAAACGGTTGGAATGTTGTAGATTTTGACAAATAACGACCAGGTAACGATAACGGCGAATTATATTAACCGGTATAATTGTAAGAAATCATGAGCGAAAAAATTAAAGTAGGAATCAGCATAGGCGATATAAACGGGATAGGTTTAGAGATAATACTTAAAACACTGGCAGACAGCCGAATTTATGATTACTGTACGCCAATAGTTTATGGTCACACAAAATTGGCGTCATTTTACCGCCGCACCGTACATTTAGATGAACTCAACTTTGCGGTGATCACTCATGCTGGCGAAGTAATCGGCAAAAAGGACAGAAAGCCCAATATGATCAATTGCTGGGAAGAGGATGTAAAGGTTGAGCCGGGAATTGTAAATGCCACAGCGGGCAAATATTCATTTATATCATTAGAAAGAGCTACGAACGACCTGATCAGCGGCGAGATAGATGCACTGGTTACTGCACCTATCAATAAAGACAATATTCAAAGCGATCAGTTTAATTTCCCTGGTCATACCGAATACCTGCAGGAACGGGATGGGGCAGCAGAGTCATTAATGTTTTTGGTAAGCGATACCTTAAGGGTGGGCGTGGTAACTGGTCATATTCCTATTGTTAAAGTAGCCGAAAGCATTACTACCGAAAAAATACTTGCAAAGCTGAAATTAATGGAACACAGCCTGCGCAATGATTTTTGGATCCGCAAACCTAAAATAGCAGTGCTGGGCCTTAATCCACATGCCGGCGACAACGGGCTGATAGGCGATGAGGAGCAAAAAAACATCATCCCTGCTATTGAAGAGGCAAGAAACAACGATATCCTCGCTTTTGGTCCTTATCCTGCCGACGGCTTTTTTGCTAACGGCACATATTTACAATTTGATGCCGTATTAGCGATGTACCATGACCAGGGTCTGATTCCTTTTAAACAAATTGCATTTGAATCAGGGGTTAATTTTACTGCCGGTTTAAACTTTGTACGCACATCACCTGATCATGGTACTGCCTATGATATCGCCGGTAAGAACATGGCCTCAGAAATTTCCTTCCGCGAAGCTTTATTTACGGCAATCCATATTGTCAAACGTCGCCGTGAAACGGTTGAACTGCATGAAAATCCTTTAGCTATAACCAAACTCAGCCGCGACAGGGATTAATGAGTTATTTTGACAGAATTTTGTAACCAAATTTGAGTCTTTTTTTGTATCCGCTTAAAAATTTTGGCGCTCCTGCCTATTTATTTTATTGCAATTTATTTTTTTTGTAATAAAACTGCTCGTATTAATTCAAATAATTTAACTCTTCCAGTTTTTTGTTACTAAAAGTTTATTTTTTTAACGAAATCTTTGTTTTTTATGTACTTATTAAAAAAATTTAATAAGTTATGAGATTTAATGTAATTTTTTTGTTATGTTAGCGCTTTAGACACATTAATTAACCTTATTTTCCACTAAATCAAACGTTTATGAAGATTTTTTTACCATTAAAATTTTGTTGGATAACAGCGGCACTCTTGATTGCCATATGTATCAACAGCTATGCAAATCCGTTAAAAAATAAAGGATCTAATAGCTACTCAGCACACGTTCAAATTCCTGTTAAGGGAATTGTAAAAGACTCCACAGGGGCAGCCCTTGTTGGCGTATCAGTATCTGTAAAAGGTACTTCCACAGGCACCCAAACAGACGTAAATGGGGCATTTAGTTTAAATGCAAACCCGGGTGACGTGCTTGTATTTACATATATCGGTTATGTAAAAAAACAAGTGACCATAATCAACAGCAATACTCTTACCGTAGTGCTTAGCAGTGATGCGCATTCATTGACAGAAGTGGTTGTAACCGCGCTTGGTGTTAAGCGATCCGAGAAATCACTTGTTTATGCCAACCAGGTGGTAAGCGGCAGCGAACTTAACAATATTAAAAGCGACAACTTAATGAACTCCTTAAACGGCAAAATAGCCGGAGTGGACATTTCACCCAGTACCTCCGGTGTTGGCGGGTCTGTCAAAGTAATTTTGCGGGGTAGCAAAAATGCTGTAGGCACCAACCAGCCGTTGTACGTAATAGATGGGGTGGCTATCACAAATAGCTCCAACTCAAATGGCCAGCCTAATAGCACTTATGGCGGCTCGCCTGATGGTGGTGATGGTATCTCTAACCTAAACCCTGATGATATTGAAAGCATGACTGTGCTTGAAGGTGCTGCAGCAGCCGCGCTTTATGGTAGCCAGGCTGCAAACGGGGTTATATTAATTACCACAAAAAAAGGTAAAGCCGGTAAAGCGGAGATTAATTTCTCTTCATCTTATACCAATGATGTAATCTCCTACAAGCCAAAGTTTCAAAATGGATACGGAGAAACGCCAAATGGCAACCAAAGCTGGGGCACAAAATTATCAACGCCTGCAACAGCCGATAACTTGTCGAACTTTTTTGTACACGGAAACAATTTCACCAATTCATTTAATTTGTCTTCCGGGACGGAGCAGGCTCAAACCTATTTTTCCTATGCAAATACAACTGCTAACGGTGTACAGCCTACTAATAACTTACACCGTAACAATTTTACTTTCAGGGAAACCGCTCGTTTCTTAAATAATAAATTGACAGTGGATGTTAATACAAACTATATTAACCAAAAAATAAACAATACACCAGGCCAGGGGCTTTATTACAATGCTCTTACCGGTCTGTATTTGTTTCCTGTAGGAGTTGATATTACTCAATATAAAAATAATTATGGTACACCTCAGCCGGACCGAAACGGCTTGTTAACACAAAATTGGATTTCCAATGAGGATGTTCAGCAGAACCCATGGTGGATACTTTATAAAAATCCAAATTATTCTACCCGCAACAGAATGTTGATTAATTCAAGTGTAAAATATGACTTTACCGATTGGTTAAGTATACAGGCACGTGGTAATGTCGATCGCGTAACTGATATTACAGAACTGGATCTTTATGCAGGAACCAATCCTGTACTTAGTCAAGGTAACAATGGCCAATATACACACAACGAGCAAACGCTCACACAAACATATGGCGACTTTATAGCTAACTTTAAAGTGCCAATGAAATCAGCATTTAAAATTGATGGTTTGTTGGGCGCCAGTATAACAGATGATAATACCGTGGGAACAAAGGAAGGTGCAGGTCTCGGTCTTTATGTCCCCAACGTGTTTACACAGCAAAATGTTGTTACAAACGGTACCAGCAATGTAACCACCTCATCACCAAATCACAGTCAAATCCAATCAGTTTTTGGAAGTTTGAACCTATCATACCGCAATTGGGTGTACCTTGTTGTTACAGAGAGAAATGACTGGTCTTCTCAACTGGCATTTACCTCTAACAACTCTTATTCTTATCCTTCGGTTGGATTATCTCTTATCCTTAGCGATATGTTCACTTTGCCTAAGTTTATTAGTTATGCTAAAATTCGTGGTTCGTACGCAGAAGTTGCTACTACGGTTCCCGAGTATGTAACTCATGGAATAAATTATGCCAGACCAGGAGGAGGGGTTAATTTTAATACAGTGCAACCAAACCCTCTATTGAAACCTACCAATACCAAATCAGATGAGGCTGGTGCTGATGTCAAACTATTTAATAACCAGCTTAGCCTCGCTTTTACCTGGTATAAATCCAACAGCTATAATCAATTTATCCAATACACGCCGCTATCTACAACCGGCTACACAATAGGTTATTTGAACGCCGGGAATATACAAAATACAGGTATTGAGTTAAGGCTGGGCTATGATGTTTTAAAGAATAAGCAATTTAGCTGGAATACGGCTATCAATTATTCATCCAACAAGAATACTATTATTCAACTTAACCCGAACGATCCTAACGCACCGGTTATTTTAACTGCCGGAGGCAACAACGGTTACGAATCTGTGTTAGCAAAGGGAGGGTCATTTGAAGATATTTATGGCTATAAATTTCAAAGAAATGCCGCCGGTCAAATTATGCTGAACGCCAGCAATGCACCTCTTGGTACTGACTTTGTAAAAGTTGGCAACCCAAATCCGAAATTTCAAATGGGATGGAACAACACATTTAATTATAAAAAGTTCTCCCTTGAATTTTTAATCGATGGAAAATTTGGCGGCCAGGTATTGTCAATGACACAAATGATGATGGATAGTTACGGCACATCGCTTGCAAGCGGGCAAGCCCGCGACGCCGGCGGCGTAACTGTTAATGCAGTTGACCCAAGCGGTAAAACCGTAACCAAGGTAGACGCGCAAACATGGTATACAGCTGTTGGAGGTCGCTCCGGCATCGCTGAACCTTATATGTATAGTGCAACTGTTGTGAGGCTTCGCTCAGCATCATTAAGCTATAATGTACCGGTCGTAAATAGTTTTGTTAAGAATCTTAGGATTTCTATAATAGGAAGCAATCTTTTATATTTTTATAAAAAAGCGCCATATGATCCGGAAATTACAATGTCTACTGGAATTGGCTTAGCGGGTGTGGATGTTTTCAATCAACCCACTACACGCAGAGTAGGAGCTCAATTGAATGTTTCATTTTAACAAATAGTTAATCTTAAAAATAATTGTGATGAAAAAAATAACGTTTTTAATAAATAAATTAATTGGGATTAACATTTTAAGTAAATGTATCCTTGTTGCCGCATGTGTCATTTTACTGGGCGGATGTACCAAAAACTTTGAAAAAATGAATACCGACGCGTCGGGAATAACTGATGCCCAATTAGGTCCTGACTTTAACTATTTGGGATTGTGGTTTCCCGGTATCCAACAAAGCATTTTTGGTGAAGAAGGCGATTACCAGCTTTGTCAAAATCTGAACTCAGATAGTTATAGTGGTTATTATATGTCCCCTGATCCATTCAGAGGCAATATTAATAACCAAAGCTACTCATTAGTGGATGGCTGGAATTCGGATATTTATACCATGGCCTATACTAAGGTGATGTCACCAATTATTATCCAGCTTAACCGCAAATATAAAGCTCCAACTTCTTCCCCGCACTTTTGGGCGATTGCTTTAATTTTGCAGGTGCAGGCCATGAGCAGGGTTACTGATTATTACGGACCAATCCCTTACAGTAAAGTTGCACAAGGAGCCACTACCCCTTATGATTCACAGCAGGCTGTTTATAAATCGTTTTTTGCCCAATTAGATACAGCGGCATCAAATCTTCAGGCCTATATTGCTAAATATCCTAATGCTACGCCCTTTAAGCCATTTGATATGGTTTATAGCGGCAGCTACCAGGAATGGCTAAAATACGCCAACTCTTTACGATTAAGGTTGGCCATGCATATTGTAAACGCCGATCCTGTAACTGCAAAAGCTGAAGCGATAAAAGCATTAACAAATGCTGGGGGGTTAATTACTACCAACGCTGACAATGCAACGCTTTCTGGTTTTGGATATCATAGCCCAATTTGGTGGGTCGGCACCAGCTGGACGGATTTGGCCGTTGGAGCTTCTTTAACCTCTTATCTTAGCGGATATAATGATCCGCGTACTTCAAAAATGATCGCCCCCGCCACCAGTCCGGCCAGTATAGCCGGGAAATATGTAGGAATTCGGGCTGGTACACCAGTTGGTGGAAAGCCAATGTATAGCGGATACTCCACGCCTAATTTTTCAAACATCCAGGAATATTCTCCTATGGTGCTTATGAATGCGGCGGAAGTTTGGTTTTTAAAATCTGAGGCTGCCTTACGAGGATGGACAACTGAAAGTGCACAAACAGATTACGAAACGGGAATTACTACTTCTATGGCACAGTGGGGAGCATCGGTTGGTAACTACCTGAGTGATAACACCAGTACCCAGGCTGATTATGTAGATCCGCAAACACCGCAGGCGGGCGTGGCCAATGCCAGTATCAAGGCGATGTCAACTATTACCATTGCCTGGAATAGCAATGCCACCAACGAGCAAAATTTAGAGCGAATTATTACCCAAAAGTGGCTTGCTGATTTTCCATCCGGTGGATGGGAATCCTGGACAGAATATCGTCGAACCGGGTACCCAAGGCTTTTTCCTGTTGTGGTTAATAACAGCGGTGGTACTATAAGTACAGCGTTGCAAATACGCAGAGTACAATACCCATCAAGTGAATACACCGGCAATGCCGCTAATGTTGCCGCTGGGGTATCTTTACTAGGTGGACCTGACAATGGTGGAACTCCGGTATGGTGGGACACTAACAAAGGACAAGCTGTTCCTAAGAATTTTTAATTTGATGTAATTTTTGGATTGTAAGTGTTAAAGTTTAGCGCATAAAATCAAAAAAACTGTAATATTAAAACGAGGCCGTATCGATCCTGTTGATACGGCCTTTTTTACAACTGATATTTCGTCTTTTACAGAGACATGAAGACTGTCTTGAAGGAGTTCAATAGATATATTAATCGAATTCATCTATTTAAAAAAACACTTTTCAAATATCATATTTATCCTTACATTTGCGGGCTAATTGTTGCTCATTGAAATCGCTAAGAAATTATTCGATTCCTTTTACCGGCCTTAAACTGGGAAAGCACCAGTTTGAGTTTATTGTTACCGACGCTTTTTTTGACGAATTTGAATATTCGCTGGTGAAAAAGGCAAATTTGAAATGCCAGGTAGAACTGGAAAAACAGGAGACAATGCTGATTCTGAACTTTCAAATTAACGGAACAATAGATACAAACTGCGACAGATGTTTGGCGCAATATCCGCAACAGGTGGATATACACGAACAGCAGGTAGCAAAATTTAGTGAAGAGCCTGTTGGTGATGACGAAGAGATCGTCACCCTTACTAAAAATGATCACGAGATCAATATAGCTGGGCTGATTTATGAATATATTAATGTTGCAATGCCATTTATAACGGTTTGCGGCGACGAGGGAAATACTCCCTTCTGTGATAAAGAGATGCTGAACAGCTTAAGTAAGCTTACAGCTAATACTGAACAAAATGAGAAAACAGACCCGCGCTGGGATGCTCTCAAAAAATTTAAATGAACTATAAAAATTAGGATTTATGCCACATCCAAAACGTAAAATATCCAAATCAAGAAGAGATAAACGCAGAACTCATGATAAAGCTGTGCTGCCTACTTTAACTACCTGCAAAACAACGGGCGCTGTACATTTACCACACAGAGCATATACTGTTGACGGTAATGTTTACTACAACGGTAAATTACTGATCGAGAAAGCAGCTGTAGCATAAGTTTAATTTTCTGAAATGAAGATTGGCTTAGATATTATGGGCGGTGATTTTGCTCCCAAAGCTACGGTTTTAGGGGCAATTGCGGCTTGTAACTCTTTCTCGGCCGGCCAAAGGCTGGTTCTTGTCGGTGATAAGGAGCAGGCCATTAATCTTCTCCGGGAAAATAACTTTAGTCCTGATCATTTCGATTTTGTGCATACAACCGAAGTGATCGGCATGGGCGAGCATCCTACCAAAGCCATCGTTCAAAAACCCGATTCCAGCATTTCAGTGGGCTTTAAGTTACTTAAAGAAGGCGGCATTGATGCATTTTGTTCCGCGGGTAACAGCGGGGCTATGCTTGTGGGCGCCATGTTTAGCGTTAAAGCCATTACGGGGGTGTTGCGCCCTGCAATAACCAGTGTTATGCCTAAACTTACAAAGGGTTTGGGCATTTTAGTTGATGTAGGCGCCAATGCCGATTGTAAACCGGAGTATTTATTACAATTCGGTGTGCTGGGCAGTTTATTTGCACAGTATGTTTACAATATAGAAAATCCGAAGGTGGGGTTAATAAATATTGGCGAAGAAGAGGAAAAAGGCAATATATTAAGCCTGGCCGCGCACGAACTGATGAAAAAAACAACGCTGTTTAACTTTATAGGTAACGTTGAAGGACGCGATACGTTTAGCGAAACAGCTGACGTGATTGTTTGCGACGGCTTTACCGGGAATATAATTTTAAAGTTTGCCGAATCATTTTACGCAGTTTCCCGCCAAAAAGGAATGAAAGATGAATTTTTTGATAAATTCAATTATGAGCAATACGGGGGCAGCCCTATACTGGGAGTAAATGCGCCTGTTGTTGTAGGGCATGGCATATCAACTCCCGAGGCTATCAAAAACATGGTGCTCTTATCAAAAAACATGGTCGAAAGTTCTCTTGTAGATAAAATAAAACTGGCCTTTCAGTAAAAGATATTAGAATGAGTAAAGTTCATGCTGCTATTACAGCTGTGCATGGTTATGTGCCCGATTATGTGCTGACTAACCATGAGCTGGAGACAATGGTAGATACTAACGACGAATGGATAACCACTCGTACCGGCATTAAAGAACGCCGCATATTAAAAGGGGAAGGTCTGGGAACGTCAGATATGGCCGTTCCGGCTGTTGAAGCCTTGTTGAAAAAACGAGGGATCACAGCGGCTGAAATTGACCTGATAATTTTTTGTACATCTACTCCTGACAGGGTATTTCCGGCTACTGCCAATATTTTAGCTGATAAAATTGGTGCGAAAAATGCCTGGGGATATGATCTGCAGGCTACCTGTTCCGGATTTTTATTCGGCCTTGCAACAGGTTCTCAATTTATTGAAAGCGGTAAGCACAAAAAAGTACTGGTTGTTGGTGGTGATAAAATGTCATCTATCATCAACTATAAAGACCGCGCCACCTGTATCATTTTTGGTGACGGATGCGGTGCTGTTTTACTGGAACCAAATGAAGAAGGGAACGGCGTGATCGATTCCATTTTAAAAAGTGACGGATCGGGCGTTGACTTTCTGCATCAAAAGGCCGGCGGCTCCATTAAACCGCCTTCCCATGAAACTATTGATGCCATGGAGCATTATCTTTACCAGGAAGGGAAAACGGTATTTAAATTTGCAGTAACGAATATGGCCGATGTGGCAGCCGAGATAATGGAGAAAAACGGCCTGGCACCGGATGATATCGCATGGCTGGTACCGCACCAGGCTAATAAACGCATTATTGATGCAACAGCCACCCGTACCGGTGTCAGTTCTGATAAGGTTATTATAAATATTGAGCGATTTGGTAATACAACTAATGGCACATTACCCTTATGTTTGTGGGAGTGGGAGAGTAAGTTTAAAAAAGGGGATAATTTAATATTAGCCGCTTTTGGCGGAGGGTTTACCTGGGGTTCTATTTATTTAAAATGGGCTTATTAATTACATTATTAAATTTGAAGCTAAATTCTTTTGTGCATAAATTAAACCTGCTGCTTCAGTAAAATATATTAAAATGAGTAAAATTCATGCTGCTATTACAGCTGTACATGGTTATGTACCCGATTACATACTAACCAACCAGGAGCTGGAGACAATGGTAGAGACTAACGACGAATGGATCACCAGCCGTACAGGTATTAAAGAGCGCCGCATATTAAAAGGGGAAGGATTAGGCACATCAGACCTGGCAGTCCCGGCAGTTAAGGCTTTGTTAGAAAAACGAGGCATTGGCGCAGATGAAATTGACCTGATTATTTTTTGTACCACCACTCCTGATTTGGTATTCCCCGCTACTGCAAACATTTTAGCCGATAAAATAGGCGCTAAAAATGCCTGGGGGTATGATCTGCAAGCTGCTTGTTCAGGATTTTTATTCGGGTTAGCAACAGGTTCGCAATTTATTGAAAGCGGTAAACATAAGAAGGTTTTAGTAATTGGCGGCGATAAAATGTCATCAATAACCAATTATCAAGACCGTGCCACCTGTATTATTTTTGGCGATGGTTGCGGTGCAGTATTACTTGAGCCAAATGACGAAGGCAACGGCGTAATAGATTCTATTTTAAGAAGTGATGGATCGGGTGTGGCTTACCTGCATCAAAAAGCGGGAGGCTCTGTAAAACCTGCTTCACATGAAACTGTGGATGCCCGCGAGCATTTCGCTTACCAGGAAGGCCAGGCCGTATTTAAATTTGCGGTAACAAATATGGCTGACGTAGCCGCCGAAGTAATGGAGCGCAATGGGTTGGTAGCAGATGATATTGCATGGCTGGTACCACACCAGGCCAATAAACGCATAATTGACGCAACCGCCAACCGTACCGGTGTTACGCCTGATAAAGTGATCATAAATATTGAACGTTACGGCAATACCACAAACGGAACAATTCCCTTATGTTTGTGGGAATGGGAAAATAAATTTAAAAAGGGCGACAATTTAATATTAGCAGCTTTTGGAGGAGGATTTACCTGGGGCTCTATTTATTTAAAATGGGCGTATTAATTAAATATACAAATAAGAAAGTGTGCAAATATGTAGATGCTTGGCTGAGTTTTGATATTTTGCACTTCTAAAAATTTGAACATTCGGAACTGAACATTATTAAAAATGTTTTGTTTATTTGCTAAAACTAACTACTAACTTATTAAAAATTTGGGCATCTGCAATATTGCACATCCACACATTTAAATATAACTTTATCCAAAACCAATTAACCCCCGAGCATGGATATTAAACAAATACAAGATCTTATACGCTTTG
>JAQNCM010000110.1 GCA_029237615.1 Mucilaginibacter sp. | reverse complement strand
ATAATAAGCTACCGAACTAAATATATTACGAAGGTCTAACCTGATAATATCATTACCTTTAATTTCCTGTATGACGTGTATGGCTAACTCAGAAATATAAGCGGATTCACTTAACGCTTTATTTTTTACCATCAAAAAGAATTAGTTTTGAACGATTTTAAGTTATAAAATATTATACTGTGCAAAATAACATATTTTCGGGGTTATTTGTTGGACAAAATTATGTAACAATTAAACAAGTTGATTCTACAAATAATTTCCTTAAAGAATTACTGTCAAATTCCAAGCCAGTGATAGAAGGAACGGTCATTATGGCAGAAAGCCAATTTGCAGGCAGAGGGCAGCAGCAAAACGGATGGCATGCCGAACCGGGTAAAAACTTAACTTTCAGTATTCTTTTAAAACCGGCATTTGTGCCCGTTACAGCCCAATTTGACCTGGTGAGAGCAGTTAGTTTGGGTGTTTTTTATGCCTTGTACCCCCTTTTAGGAGAAAAACTAAAAATAAAATGGCCAAATGATATTTATTACGGCGATAGGAAACTCGGTGGTATGTTGATTGAAAACTTAGTTCAGGGAAGCCAGATAAAAAACTCAATCATTGGCATAGGGCTCAATATCAACCAGGAGAATTTTCCTGCGGAGCTAACAAATGCCATTTCGCTGAAGCAAATCTTACACCAGGATTACGATTTAAAGACTTTATTAGCTGAAATTTGTCGGCATATTGAAGCCTGGTATCTTAATTTAAAGGCAGGAAAAATTTCTGTTGTAAGGAATAGTTATATTGACCGTCTTTATTGGTTAAATGAGCATAAAAGTTTTAAAACACCGGAGGGCTCTTTTAAAGGCATTATTAAAAAAGTTAGAGACAACGGCTTATTAGTTATTGAAAATAATAATCACCAGGAATTAGAGTTTAGTCTCAAGGAAATTGAATTTTTAAACAAAATTGACGGATAACTCAGCGGTATCATACCATCAGCAATTTTTAATATACTGCCAATAAAGAATTATAAACAAATAGTAAAATTGTAAAATGAAGAAAATATTGTTAATGGTGACAGCACTGGTGATCAGTGCCGGGGTTAAGGCCCAGATAGAAACGCCAGTAAAATGGTCATATGCCGCTAAAAAACTAAGCAGTACCGAGGCAGTTGTATTTTTAAGAGCAACAATAGCGGATGGATGGCACATTTATTCGCAGAATGTAAAAGACGGCGGTCCTATAAAAACATCTTTTACTTTTACTCCTTCAAAAGAATTTACGCTGGTGGGTAAAGCTACAGAGCCCACCCCAATAACCAAATACGAAAAGTCATTTAGCATGAATGTAAGCTACTTTGAAAAATCGGTAACATTTCAGCAAAAAATTAAATTAAAATCAGCCAATGTCACTGTAGTAAAAGGACAGTTGGAGTACATGACTTGTAATGACAAAAAATGCCTTCCTCCTGAAGACGTTGATTTTTCAATCCCTTTAGGTAAATAAGCGCCAAAATGAGATCATTCAATAACCGCAGTTTTTTTAGAGCCGCGATTCTATTATTAAGCATTGTTTTTTTCTTCTTTAATGGTATTCATCAAGCTAACGCCTATCAAAAGAAAACGGCTGATACAGTTTCAACCGGCGATGTTCAGTTTACTGCCATACCTACCGCTGCTGATAGTGCCGCTGCATTTAAAAAACAGCATGCAATCTCTAAAAAAGCAATATCTGTTGTAAAACCGGTTGATAATGCAAAGCAACAATCACTTTGGCAGATATTTATTGCGGGTTTCCTGGGTGGTTTATTGGCCATTACAATGCCGTGTATTTATCCTTTATTGCCGTTAACTGTAAGTTTTTTCACAAAAAAGTCCGGCTCGAAAGCCAAAGGAGTGTTTCAATCTTTCCTGTACGGGATATCAATTATTGTTATTTACGTGTCTTTAGGTCTGTTTATAACTTTAATTTTCGGGCCCGATGCATTAAATGCTTTGGCAACTAACGGGATATTTAATATATTCTTTTTTCTTTTACTGGTGATATTCGGTATCTCGTTTTTAGGGGCATTTGAAATAAACCTGCCTAGTTCGCTTGCTAACAAGCTTGATCAAAACTCAGACCGGGGCGGCCTTGTTGGTGTATTTTTTATGGCTGCCACATTGGTTGTGGTATCTTTCTCTTGCACGGGGCCATTGGTTGGCAGCTTATTGGCAGCGGCAGCAACAAAGGGCGACCGATTGGGGCCGGCAATAGGAATGTTTGGATTTTCGCTTGCGCTTGCACTGCCATTTACGGTATTTGCGCTGTTTCCATCCGCATTAAAAACACTCCCTAAGTCAGGCGGATGGCTCAACAGTATTAAAGTTGTGTTGGGCTTTATAGAGCTCGCATTTTCGCTAAAATTTCTTTCGAATGTTGACCTTGCTTACCATTGGAACTGGTTTGACCGCGAGGTGTTTTTGTCATTATGGATAGCAATAGGGTTATTAATAGGGTTATACCTGATTGGGAAAATAAAGTTTTCGCACGATAGTGATCTCCCATACCTCTCTGTACCGCGTACTTTTATAGCAATTGGTGTTTTTGCTTTTGTTTTTTATATGATCCCCGGCTTATGGGGAGCGCCACTTAAAGTGATTAGCGGATTTCTTCCTCCACCGGCTACCCAGGACTTTGATCTTACACGATCCATGGATGCCGGATCAGCTGCCCCGGCCCAGCAAGTATCTATAAAAGAAAAAAAATATGAAGATATTTTTAAACGGGGTAAGCACAACGGGTTGAATGAATGGTATGATTATAACCAGGCCATCCAGGTTTCTAAGGAGTTAAAAAAACCGATACTTATTGATTTTACCGGCTGGAACTGTGCTAATTGCCGAAAAATGGAAAATGAAATATGGCCGAATGCTGTGATAAGAAAGCATATGCAGAACGACTTTGTTTTACTTGAGCTATATGTTGACGAAAAAGGGGAGCTTCCTGTTTCTGAAGTTTACAAATCATCGTTCAGCGGAAAAAAAGTAACCACCATTGGCGGTAAAAACAGCGACTACGAAACAACTCAGTTCAATACCAACTCACAGCCCTACTACGTTATAATTGATAGTAACGGAAATGTTTTAGTGCCGCCGGAGGGAGCCAATTTTAGTGTAGAAAACTATACTAAATTTTTGGAGAGTGGTATTGCAGCATATAAAAAACAGTAAGCGATTGCTGCTTCAGTACCTGCTTACAAAAAACACATAGCGCTGACGAAAAATTAGTGTAAATTCGCCGAACTTTTACAAAGGCCATGGATTAAGGCCTTACCTTTGTAATGGTTCAATAGATCACTAATTTTTAAACGCCGAACAGCGCCCTTTCAAAAAAAATGACGCAAATTAAAAATATAGGAGTTTTTACTTCAGGCGGTGATTCGCCGGGAATGAATGCCGCGATACGGGCGGTTGTACGCTCAGCCATTTTTTACGGTCTGGAAGTTACCGGTATCCGCAGGGGCTATGAAGGAATGATCAAAGGTGATCTTTTTTCCATGGATCGTAAATCCGTTTCAAATATAATTCAGCGCGGTGGAACCATTTTAAAAACTGCACGCAGCGAACAATTCAGAACTCCCGAGGGCCGTAAACTTGCTTATGATAATTTAAAAAAGCATAACATTGATGCCCTTGTTGCCATTGGCGGCGATGGGACGTTTACCGGGGCGAGAATTTTTGGACAAGAGTATGATATGCCTATTGTTGGTTTACCCGGCACTATTGACAATGACCTTTGCGGCACTGATTTTACAATAGGCTATGATACTGCCATTAATACCGTTATTGATGCAGTTGACAAGATAAGAGATACGGCAGAATCGCACGACCGGTTGTTTATAGTTGAAGTAATGGGGCGTGACTCAGGCCTTATTGCCTTACGTACCGGTATTGCCGCAGGGGCCGAAGCAATCCTGATCCCTGAAAGCAAAACAGATTTACAATCGGTATTTGACCGCCTGGAAAGAGGCCGGAAAGATAAAAAGTCAAAAATTATAATGCTTGCCGAAAATGGCATAGCCGGTGATGCTTTTGAAATTGGACGGCAGATAAAAGAAAAATTTCCCAATTATGATACCCGCATATCGGTGCTGGGGCATATACAGCGTGGCGGAAGGCCAAGCTGTATGGACCGTGTACTGGCAAGCCGTGTTGGTGTAGCCTCGGTTGAAGCATTAATGGATGGTCATCGTAATGAAATGGTAGGGCTTATACATAATGAAATAGCTTTTACACCATTTGAACATGCCATTAAGCATAACATTGAGATTAATCCTGACTTTTTAAAAATTGTTGACATACTGGCAATATAGAATTGTTCAACTTGTAGAGGCATGAAGCAATCGCATGCTATACCGAGCGGCCTGCAAGGTTCGCGATTGCTTCGTGCCTTATAATGACAAGGTGTGATCTCCGGCCGGGCCTTTAAGTAATATTTTCTCAGCTTATTTTTAAGGAGATAAATATTTTTTTGAAGGGTCTTCCATAAAAGTGTTATCAACCACTAAACGGATCACCTCATCAATTTCATTACCAACAGTAAGCAGGTGTTCAATTATTTCCTTATTGTCGGGGTTAAAAAAATTGGACCGGTCCATGATATTTATTAATCCCAGCATGCTTGCAACCGGGCGTCGAAGTTCATGCGAGGTTAAAGAGGCAATATTTCTTAACCGTTCATTTTGTTCAACTATAGCTTTCTCCGTTTGCAGCCGTTCGGTAATATCCCGCGCAAAACAGCCAATACCGGTAATTTCGGTTGGTGACTTATATATAGGATTAAAACTTATTTCAAAACTTAATACCCGCTGCTCACCAGGGTGATAGCTTTCATTTATAATAGTATAGATCTCCCCTTTAAGGGTACGGTTATAATATTCGTTCCATTTTTCATTTAATGCGGCGCCAAAACCCTGCAGGTATGAATAGTCGCCTTCTTTAGGTTCGGCGCCGGTAAATTCGGCAATTTGATCGCGGTACGCCTTATTCATATAAACATACCTTAATTCTTTATCTACTGACCATATCTGATCTTCTGTATTGTTAATAAGCGCTTCAAGACTGTTTTTAGTCCATATCAGTTCCTGCTCACGCAGCTTTGCCTGCTCCTGGTACCTCAATCTTTCGCTTACGTCGGTAGCTACAACAATCCGGCAATCGGTGTTTTGGAATGTTATATTATTACCGGTTATTTCAGCATATATAAAGTCGCCATTTTTATTTTGATGTGTCCATATCCCGGTTGTAGTTTTATTTAATTGATCAGGGTCTTCGGATGTGGCAGCCGCATGCAGATCGTCTGTCTTCATGTTTAAAAATTCCTCTTCGGTATAGCCGTACCTGGAAATTGCAGCTTTATTTACCTTCAAAATGCGCAGGGATAATAACCCGAATATCCACATCGGATTTGGATTATCATCAAAAAGGAAACTAAGATCAGTAGCAGACATAATACAAGTTAAGCACTTTGGCAATTGTCATAAAGTTATTACTATATTCCGGATACTGATATACGGTGAATACCCCTAAATCGCTATCAAATTACAATATCATTATTCTTTTGCGATACTAACGATATCTGATGGCTTTTTAAAGAATTAATTCAATTTAATAACAGAGAAGATCAATGAGCGTTTTTGCAAACCCATCCCAAACTCTTTTGCCTCAATTCACTGGCCCCCAATCACCAAATTAAAAAACATTTTATAATAAAAATAATTAACGCTACCTTTGCATCCCCGCAGAAAGGACTCCGGGGACAATGTTGAATACATAAAAATATAAAATGGCAACTAAAATCAGACTGCAAAGACACGGTAAAAAAGGAAAACCCTTTTATTATATCGTAGTAGCGGATGCACGCGCTCCAAGAGACGGGCGTTTTATTGAGCGTTTAGGTTCATACAACCCAAACACTAATCCTGCAACCATCGACATCAATTTTGACAAAACACTTGATTGGGTAAACAGCGGCGCACAGCCAACAGATACCTGCCGTGCAATACTGTCATACAAAGGTGTGATGTACAAAAAACACTTACAAGGCGGCCTTAAAAAAGGCGCGTTAACTGAAGAACAGGTTGAAACTAAATTCCAGGAATGGCTTGACCACAAGGATGGAAAGATCACCGGTAAAAAAACAAACTTAGTTTCTGCTAAGGATGAAGCCCGCAAAGCTGCATTAGCAGCCGAAGCAAAGAAAAAAGAAGAAAGAGCAGCAGCCATTGTTGCTAAAAATACGCCTCCGGCCGAAGAAGTTGAAGCACCTGCTGAAGATGCAGCTGCTGAACCGGAAGCTGAAGCTGCTGAATAAGGCTTTATATAGATATAATATAATGGCGAAGCAACCAACCGGTGCTTCGCCATTGTTATTTAAAAAGGATACAGTATGGAAATTGAAGATTGTTTCAGGGTAGGAAGTATTTTAAAACCCAAAGGCTTAAAAGGGGAACTCCATATGTACGCCGACTTTGAAGGCCTGGAAAACATAAAGCTGACCACCATTTTTATAGAAATTACAGGTAAGCTGGTGCCTTATTTTGTAAGCTCAATTAAATATCTTCAAAAAAATGCTGCCTATTTAGTGCTGGAAGATGTTGACACTATTGAAAAGGCCTCATCGCTGGTACGCAAAAACATTTATCTCCCCAATAAATTAAAACCCAAAAAGAAAAAGCAGGATTTTACCCTTAAAGACCTGAAAGGGTTTACCGCTATTGATGTAAATGAGGGCAAATTAGGCATCATAACCGCTATACACGAATACCCTCAGCAACTGATAGCTGCCGTTACCTTTAAAAACTGTGAAGTGCTTTTTCCCTTAAACGAGGAGATAATAAAAGGCATTGATGTGGTGCAGGAAATTGTAACCGTTGATTTGCCCGAGGGATTGCTGGATATTTACCTGGATTAAACTCCGCTAAAATATTAATGAACATACTGCCAAAAGTATTCAATTGCAGGGTCCGCTTATCATTTAATATCGTAGATTAGGCCAAACCTTGCTACTTGATTCCTTTACTACTATTCATTCTTAGGTGGGCCTTTATAGGCGTCATCGTTTATTTAATTTATTTGATAATTGAGGATTTTAAAAAATGACTCTTATCTCAAATGAAAATATCAATTTTATTTGACATTTGGTAATGTTTGTTTTACATTTGGTAAATCAAACATTACAATTATGAAATCTCGTTTTTTGTTTCCGTATTGGTGCAGGTATCTGGGTTACGTCTGCATAGTGGGTCACGTTCCGGTAATGCTACTGGGAAAAATGATAGGTTTTGATCATCAAGGGTCGCCAGACCAGCCGGGAATATTTAGTTCCCATCATTTATTTTTTATTGCAACCACGCTGCTTGTGGCAATCGGTTTGTTCTTAATTGCATTTTCGAAGGAAAAAATTGAAGATGAACAGATCTCACAATTGCGCCTGGATTCTTTACAATGGGCAGTTTACTTTAATTACTTCTTATTGATCACCAGTTTAATTTTAACTAATGATATTGAGCATGTTTTATTTTTGAACTTATGGGTGCCGCTTATATTTTTTATTGTTCGTTTCCGGTGGGTTATTTTCAGGCTTAACCGATCATTAAGCCGGGAGGGATAGTTATGAAGAATAATATTCGCGTTGAGCGGGCTATAAAAAATATAACCCAGGGTGATCTGGCCGGTTTGGTAGGCGTATCCCGGCAAACAATTAACGCTATTGAAAGTAATAAGTATGTACCTTCTACTGTACTGGCAATAAAAATAGCAAGGATATTCAGCAAACCGCTCGAAGAGATATTTATGCTGGAAGAAGGAGATTGAGGGAAAGATTAAAGAAATCAAGAGCCAGAAAGCAGGAGAAAAGACAAAAACACCTTGTAAAATGAAACAAAAAACAACTTTTGCGCCCATGCTGACTATTAACAGCGGCGTTACAGACATTGATTTTTACATAAAAGCTTTCGGCGCGACAGAATTGCGCCGGTTTGGTAATGACGACGGTACAATACATGTATCAGAGATGGAAATAGATGGTGCTTTATTCCACCTGCACGAGGAAAATAAAAACTATAATTCAAGTCCGGATAAGTTAGGAGGAACTACAGTTACAATTGGTTTATTTGTGGAGGATGTACATGCTGTTATGGCAAAAGCGGTTGAAGCGGGTGCAAGAATAATTTCCCCTGTTCAGGATTATGATTACGGCTTTCGGCAGGGAGAGTTTGTTGATCCCTTTGGCCACCGCTGGCAAATACAAAAAGACCTACGTTAAAACTCATGGAAAATCAAGTTAATGGAACTTTTCAGACCGCCATTATACCCACCTTATCGGTGATAAACGGGGCTGCGGCCATTGCATTTTATAAAAAGGCATTCGGGGCGATTGAGCTGATGTGTATCACAGCGCCAGATGGTGCTGTTGTGGCAGAACTGTCAATAGACGGCGCACGTTTTTTCCTGGCTGATGAATCTCCTGAACAGGGCAATTTAAGCCCGGAGAAACTTGGCGGCATCAGTGTGCGGATGGGATTATTTGTTGCGGATCCGGATGCGGTTACCGCGGTTGCCGTAGCGGCGGGCGCAACAGAAATCTACCCGGTTGCCGACCAGGATTACGGTTATCGCCTGGGGCACATCAAAGATCCGTTTGGACATCACTGGGAAATTTGCAGACCGTTGTAGTAAGACAGCAATTGATTTAACAGCGAACTTAGTCTTATATCTGGCTTCCTGCATCTTGACTCTTGTTTCTATAACTCTATCTTTGCGCAATGCGTTTTGATATCATCACTGTTTTGCCCGGCTTGCTGGAAAGTCCTTTTGCTCATTCTATATTACAGCGCGCCCAGAAAAAGGGGATA
>JAQNCM010000096.1 GCA_029237615.1 Mucilaginibacter sp. | reverse complement strand
TTAAAGCCGCCATAGGTGGTGGTTACATCAAAGTCGAAGTTGCTGCTGCCGGATATGCCCAGTGATACCCCTGAATAATCGGAATTAATGTTGAGCCTTTTAAACGAATTGGTTATTTCGCCAATTTTGAAGCCGCCAACGTATGACAGGTTAAGGTCGGCAGCACCTTTTAAGCGGCCAAGTTTAAATGATCCATAGCTAAGGTCGGCCTTAATGTTGTTGCATTCTTCCATATCCACATTGCCGTACGAGAATTCAAGCCGGCCGCCATTTAATGATCCCATTTTTAAATTGCCATAACTACCATCTATTTCGTTAGTCGTATTGGTTAAATTTTGTGCGGTTACGGTGCTGTAAGATGAGCTTATTTTAACCCTGCCGCTCAAATCGGGCAATACAATGGCACCATAGCTTTGTTCCACATTGAGGTCGGTTTTGGCGGGCATGTACACGGTGTAATTGATGGTAAGCTTTCGCACCTTGTTGCCGCCCCATTTAAAAAGATTCCAGGAGTCGTTATCATTACGGCCAATTTCGGTTCGGAATGACACCAAATCGCCATTTTTGCTGTCGATGATCTGTACGCCATTGATCAGTTTCTGCGCTTCTTCCTCATCACGCGCTTCGGCTTTAATTTGCACGTCTACTTTCACTTCGCGCTTGTCCCAGGTATTAACGGTGATCCTGCCGTACTGGTTACTGATCTTTATTTTGTCGTTGGCATCAAGCGGATAGCTTTTTGAGTAGTTTTTAGTCTTTTCGGCTATCTGGCCGTTTTCACTAATAGCTGCAGAGTCCTGATCTGAATAAGAATAGGAGTAATTGCCCATGTCGCCCAGGTCTATGTTAATATCCATCTTACCTAATGCTGTGCTCACTTTCGGCGCTATTTCATTTATACTTAACGACAGACTTTTACCCAGGTCCTTTAAACCATCATTAATACTTTTGCTAAGCTCATCCATTTTTACCTGGAGCTCCTTCTCGTTAATTTTTGTTTTTACAGAAACCGAAATACTTTGTGCGAAGCCGGCAGTATGGGCGGCTAAAAGCACCATTGCGAACAGTACCGGCTTATATATTTTTGTTTTCATTTTTTTGCTCTTTTTTCATTTGGTTAAACTGCTCAACAACGTTCAGTTGCTGGTTCAGTACTTCGGTTTGTATCTGAAGGTTACGGATCATTGCATGCAGCACGCGTTCCTGGTTGGGGCTGGTAGCCAGTTCGCTGTTTAGCTTTTTATAGGTCGAATCCATTTTTGCTATCTGGGAGCTGAATTCCTTGTATAACTGCGGATCTGACTTGGCCATCGTTTTTAATTCTGACCGTTTGGTTTCTATCAGCGAGGTGTATTGAATTTGCTGCTGTGCATAAACAGGGTTGATGGCCGCAAGGTCAATGGTTTTTCTTTTTTCGTTGCGCAGGTACATAGCGAATCCTATGCCCATCACCAATATTACGGTTGCCGCCACGCGCAGCACAAAGCCCAGCGAAAAGGTTTTTGTTTCGTGCTTTTTTATTTCGCTATACTGTGGAGGTAATTGTTTTTCAATTTTTGCCCACAGATCTGCAGATGGTTCCAGGTCATCAAATTCATCCCTGTTTGTCTTTATAAAATCTTCCAGTCTTTTGCTCATGATGGTATTCCTTTTCTTTTTAAAATCTCAACCAGTTTTCTTTTTGCCCTCAAAAACTGGGTTCTCGAGGTGTTTTCCGAAATATTTAATATTTGTCCTATCTCTTCGTGATCGTAACCTTCCAGCAGGTAAAGCGATATCACCAGCCGGTAGCCGTCGGGCAATTCTTTAATAGCTTCTTTAACCCTTGCGGCCTGGTATTGTATTTCTTCATCATCTTCAACGGTTTCCTCAGCAATATTTTCAAACTGTTCACCGTCCAGCTCAATGAAATCCAGCCTGCGTTTGCGCAACAGGTTAATGGAGCGGTTAACCACAATTTGTTTAAGCCATAACCCGAAAGTGGTATCCTGCCTGAAATCCTTCACTTTGCTAAAAGCATCCAAAAACGCTTCCTGCAAAACATCTTCCGCTTCGGCAATATTGCCCACTATCCTAAAGGCGACGTTTAACATCGCTTTAGCATATAATTTATACAGCTCAAAACAGGCTTTTTTGCTCCCCTGTTTACACTCAACCACCAGGTTGTAATGCTTGTCGATATATACGGCTTCCAAATTTTGATCAGCTTGCATATTATATGACGCAGGGGTTTTACGAACGTTGCACGGAAGTAGGGAATTAGGATGTTCGATGCCGGATTTCCGAAATCTGTTTATTTGATTAAAAACTCATCTATAGCATTAACGGCGCTAGCGTACCTTTCGGGGCCGGTACCTGATATCAATACATACCGGGCGTTTAAGGCTTGCAATTCTTTATACCATATGTCCATAAAATGTTCCCGCATGTGGGGGAAATCACGGAGCGGGTCTTCTTCCCAGGGCAGGTCGATGTTTAAAAGCAGATAAAGATCATAGGGCCGTTTGGGCAATTCGTCCAGTACTTCCTGCGGCGATTTTCCGAAAGTATAATCACTCCAAATTTTTACCGTAATGAAGGTAGTATCGCAGATGAGGATCTTATTGGCTTGGGGCAACAGCTCGCTTTCCAGCGCTAACTGGCCGTAAAACATATTCACTTCATCCTGCCAGGTGGGCTGCTCCGTTAGGTTTGCGCAGTAGTCGCGTGCAAACTCCGGCACCCAAACGGTATTATAGTGTCTCGCCAGATAAGCCGACATGGTAGATTTACCCGTCGACTCGGGGCCTACGACGGCTATTTTGAGGATTTCGGAATTCGGATGTTCGATTTCGGAATTAAGCATTTATTATTTAGCGATTTTATTTCTGAATTGGGGTTAACTCATTTATCAAAACGGAGTTTGTACTATTTTAATACTGTATTTCAACAGATGGCTGATAAATTGGAAATCGAAACTCCGAATCCGAAATCACGCAGCTTGTTTTTTATAATCTTTTTTCCAGTCAATATATCCTAATAATGCAATACCTACATAAATGGCATACATGATGGCGGTGAGATCTAATCCTTTAAATATGTAAACGCCCACATAAATTATATCTACAAATATCCATATCAGCCAGTTTTCCAATACCTTTCGGGCTAAAAAAACCTGGGCTACTAAACTGCAGGCGGTGCAAAAGCTATCAATAAAAGGATAAGACGCAGGCGTATATTTTAAAACGGAGCCTAAAATAAAAGTAAACACAACCACAGCAATTACCGAAAAGATCATTTCCTTTCGCGTAACACGCATAACCGGTGTTTTCTGCTCACTGGAGGGTTTTTTACTCCAGTAATACCAGCCGTAAAAATTCATTATTAAAAAGTAAACCTGCAGGCCCATATCTGCATAAAGCCGGGTATCAAAAAAGATAAAAATATAGATGCCCACGCTAATGATGGCAATGGGCCAGTTCCAGATATTATTTATAGCAGCTAAATAAACGCAGATCAACCCGGTAATAACCCCAATAATTTCGAGCAAATTTTGGTGTTGCCACCATGCTTGCAGTGCATGTACAATGTGCATTGTGTAAAGATAGAAAAACTTTTAAAGCTGGCTCAGCACAGGTTCCTCTGCGGAGAACCTGCGAAGACGGGAAGCAAAATGGTCATTTTTATGTTTGATCATCAATCCCTTTAGACACATTTGTCGGAAAAATAATACAGCCGGTGTATTTAATAACAGACATGAATTCAATAAATATGATTTTTATTCAACTGTGGGTCACATATTTAACCATCGCCAGAACATTATAACCAGAATTATTATTGATCTTTCATTTATGTACATTAAATAGTTTGTAATCAGCTTGATATCTGCTAAATGGCTCATATTCAGTAATTAATACTTTTAAACCAATAGTTTAAAAATATTAATTACAATGTAAATTAAATTAACCATACAGCATTTTTAAACCCGGATGGTATTTTGACAAAGTGATATTAAAAGGTTATTTAAATAACAAGGCAAATTTAATTTTCGTGGCTTAACATTTGATATAAACAAAACAGCCCTGCATCAGTCTATGAAAACGATAAAACATCTACCTATAGAAAAACTTTGTTTTTGAATTCTCAGACGCCCAAGCTGAGGTTTTTTGTTCTTTGTTTTGGGTTTAATCAATAGTTTAAATTAATTAGGGGAAA
>JAQNCM010000091.1 GCA_029237615.1 Mucilaginibacter sp. | reverse complement strand
AAAAAAGTGTGGAAGTGCTTTGTGTTCTTTTTCTTCGCTTAATATCTCCTTTTGCCAAAAAAAATTAATAATTACTATTTTTCGCCCCTTAGAATCGTAATAACCAGCATATTGTCTTAAGTATTTCTTTAAGTTTTCTCGAATAAATAAGTCGTTGATTTTATGACTCTGTTTATTTCTTAAGTCTTCCGCTAGTATTCTCTCAGCTGATAAAATGTCCTCTGTATCAATGCTGCATCTTTTGATATTATTCGGAAATAAGTGAAATATGGGCGAATATTCTTTAGAAAAAATAACCCCTTCAAAACGATCTCCGATAATGTGAATTGAATGATCGCTTACCTGTTCTGTTTTGATGATTTTTTGAGCATTGGTTGATAGCACAATACACAGTAGCAGTAGCAGTGGCAGTTTTTTCATGACGGAAGATAGGAAATATTGATCACAGATTAAACTGATTAATGTGATTGTACTGATTTTTGTGCGAGTTGATTGGGTTTAACGTGCTTTTTAGGGTGAGCTATGCTATTTTCAAATCTTCAAATTAACTCATCTTCAAATCAAAAGCTACGTTTGAATAATCCCCACATTAAATGCTTTTTCAATGGGTGCGTGGTTGGCTGCTTCAATACCCATAGATATCACTTTCCGGGTTTCCAGGGGGTCTATAACGCCATCCACCCAAAGCCTGGCGGCTGCATAATATGGAGTTGTTTGGGCATTATAGCGATCAGTTGTTTGTTTTAGTAATTCGGCTTCTTTTTCGGCATCAATGTCTTCGCCCCTTGCTTTTATCCCGGCGGCCTGCATCTGAACCAGTGTTTTTGCGGCTGATCCGGCACCCATTACCGCGATTTTTGCGGAAGGCCAGGCGTATATCAACCTTGGATCATAGGCTTTACCGCACATGGCATAATTACCTGCCCCATAAGAGTTGCCGATCACTATGGTAAATTTAGGAACTACCGAATTAGCGACTGCATTTACCATTTTAGCACCGTCCTTTATGATGCCGCCATGCTCCGCGCGACTGCCGACCATAAAACCGGTTACATCCTGCAAAAAAACCAATGGTATTTTCTTTTGATTGCAGTTCATGATAAACCGGGTGGCTTTGTCGGCCGAATCTGAATAGATCACCCCGCCAAACTGCATTTCTCCTTTTTTAGATTTAAGCACCTTGCGGTGATTGGCAACTATGCCAACCGCCCAACCGTCAATGCGCCCCAGACCACAGATAATGGATTGCCCATACCCTTTTTTATATTCTTCAAATTCCGAATTATCCAGCAAGCGTAACAATATCTCCATCATATCGTAGGCCTTTTCACGGTTATCGGGTAATATGCCGTAAATATCTTTGTCATCAAGCTTTGGCTCAGCGGCTTTTATCCTGTCAAAACCGGCTTTGGGGAAATCGCCGGTCATGCTCATGATATTACGGATTGAGTCAAGACAGGCCTGATCATTGGGGTGCTTATAGTCGGTAACGCCTGATATTTCACATTGGGTAGTAGCACCGCCCAAAGTTTCATTATCAACTTCCTCACCAATGGCCGATTTTACCAGGTATGATCCCGCCAGGAAAACGGAGCCGGTACCTTCTACTATCATTGCCTCGTCGCTCATAATTGGCAAATAGGCACCGCCAGCAACGCACGAACCCATAATAGCGGATATCTGGATGATTCCCATGCTGCTCATAATAGCATTATTGCGGAAGATCCTGCCAAAATGTTCTTTGTCGGGGAAAATCTCATCCTGCAAGGGTAAATAAACCCCTGCCGAATCAACCAGGTAAATTATGGGCAGGCGGTTCTCCATGGCTATTTCCTGGGCGCGGAGGTTCTTTTTTGCAGTGATAGGGAACCAGGCACCCGCTTTAACTGTAGCATCGTTAGCAACTATTATACATTGCCTGCCCGAAACATAACCGATGCCGCATATAACTCCACCAGAGGGGCAACCACCATGTTCAGTGTACATCCCTTCACCGGCGAAGGCACCAATTTCCAGCCAGGGTTTATTTTTATCGATAAGGTAGGATACACGCTCGCGTGCCAGCATTTTACCCTTTTCCTTTTGTTTTGCGGCTGCTTTTTCTCCACCACCGGGATATATCTTTTTAAGGCGGACATTCAAATCGTAAACGAGCTGTTTATTTATATCCTCATTTTTATTAAATTCAATATCCATGTTTGGCGCCGGGTTGGTTTATTTCTCTTTTCAAATATAGTGATTACTGTTAACCATAAACCAGTGCTGACTATTGTGTGTTTGATTTCAATTACAAAACCTTATTTCAAAAAAAATGTTAACAATCAATACTTTAAACACTAACCAATGAAAAGCTTAGTTAAACTTCCTTTTTTTGCGCTGGCAATCTCGCTATCTGTTATAGCTTGTAAAGGCAATGGTTCGGGTAGCTCATCAGATTCAGCCAAAACTGATTCCACTGCTATATCAGTGAAAAAAAGCTCCGATACTACCGTAAAAATAGACACCGCTAAACCGGCAGCTACTGATACCTCAAAAATGAAAGCAGATACCGTAAAAAAGGTAATAAAAAATACAGAAGTAAAAAAAACAGAAGTGAAAAAGAAGCCGTAAAGATTGAAAGGACATTTTTTTACCGTTTATGGCTGACTGTCAATACATAATCCACTAACAATGTAGATTATGTATTTTTTTATAAAATAATGGGTTACCTTTTATTAAATGTGGTATTAA
>JAQNCM010000087.1 GCA_029237615.1 Mucilaginibacter sp. | reverse complement strand
GAGCTTCAGAAAGATTTATTGAAAAAAGACTGGAAGATAGGCGAACTGCCGGTACTTACAGGATGCTAAAGACCGAAACAGGCCTGGTAGATTTCTGCTCTAATGATTACCTGGGTTTTGCACGCTCTGCGCTATTAAAAAGTAAAATTGATGATGAGTTAAAAAAGGAAACGTCTGCCTTGAACGGGACAACAGGTTCCAGGCTCTTATCAGGTAATTCGGTCTATATTCAAAACCTTGAAAAAAACATTGCAGCAATACACAATTGTGCAGCAGGTTTAATCTTCAACTCGGGGTATGATGCTAACCTTGGTTTGCTTTCCTCCCTCCCACAGCGCGGCGACACGATTATCACTGACGAACTGATCCATGCTTCGATCATTGACGGAGCACGTTTAAGTTATGCCAACCGTTTTATCTTTAAACATAACGACCTTAACAGCCTGGAAGATAAGTTAAAACATGCAAAAGGAAACGTGTATGTAGCTATCGAAAGCGTTTATTCCATGGATGGCGACACCCCTCCTATTGCCGAAATACTGAATCTGACCGAGAAATATAGTGCCAATTTAATTGTAGATGAAGCACATGCGGTCGGCCTGTACAAATTCGGGGTGATTGATGATTTTTTCAATGATCGCGTTTTTGCAAGAATTGTCACCTTTGGGAAAGCCCTTGGTGGCCACGGCGCAATTGTTTTGGGTAGTAACTTATTAATTGATTACCTGGTAAACTTCGCACGGTCATTTATTTATACCACCGCACTTCCGTTTCATCAACTTGCCGCCATAAAAATGGCCTATGAGCTGTTGAATAATTCATCAGATGAAATAGCTGCACTTGCAAATAACATCCGCCTTTTTAAGCAAAAAATAAACAAAGATGGAATTTATAAATTGATAGCAAGTGACAGTGCAATACAATGCCTGATACTTAACAGTAATGATAAAGCGAAGGAAGCTGCCACTGATTTACAGAGATGCGGTTTAGATGTGCGGCCCATCCTGAGCCCTACTGTTCCTTTGGGCAGGGAACGGATACGGATATGCTTACACGCATTTAATACCGAAAACGAGATTGTTTTATTAACAGATACATTAAATAAATTAACCAATGCCGGGTAAAACGATATTTATTACAGGAATAGGAACAGGAATTGGCAAAACCATTGTATCGGCCATCCTGGTTGAGAAATTGAAAGCTGATTACTGGAAGCCGATACAATCAGGCGATCTGAATGACAGCGACACCATGAAAGTTAAAAGCCTGGTAACAAATTCAGCATCTATTTTTCACCCGGAAGCTTACCGGCTAACACAACCATTTTCACCCCATAAATCGGCAGCTATTGATGGACTAATCATCGATCCGGAAAAAATAAACCTTCCACAAACAACCAATACATTAATTGTTGAAGGTGCCGGCGGATTGATGGTCCCCTTAAACGATCAGTTTTTAATGATCGACCTGATAAAGAAGCTGGATGCTGAGGTGATACTTGTTTCAGCGTTTTACCTTGGTTCAATCAATCATACATTGCTTTCTATATCAGCCCTTAAACAATACAATATACCCGTTAAAGGAATCATATTCAATGGCGCTGAAGACAGCAATTCAAAAAGATTTATTTTAAAGTACTCAGAAATCAAAATGCTGGGAAGCATTCCCTTATTGAATGGAATTGATAAAGCCACTGTTATAAATGCTACCCCAAATATAGCGTTATAAAAAAGGCCCCCGATAAATCGGGAGCCCCACTAAATTAACTATTTATTACTGGTATTAATATCCTGGGTTTTGAGTTGTGTTTTTATTAGCATCAGTTTCGGCTTGCGGTATTGGAAATATTCTCCTGTAATCCGTAACCGGAATTGATGCCAGATAAGTATAACTACCAGCCTGAACCGGCCTGTTTATTGGCAGTTGTAAACGGTTAACATCAAACCAACGGAAACCTTCACCAACCAATTCCTTTTGCCGTTCAGTCACTATATCACTGGCAAGCTGCGTACCTGTTGATATATAACCTATAAAAGCCGGATCGCGTTTTTGCGCCACCATATTTACATATGTTTGCGCATCGAAATCATCCCCGGTACGTGCATAAGCTTCAGCTAAGGTTAATAAAACTTCTGCATAGCGGATAATTTTAACATTGTCGCGGTCAGTAGCATTAAGCGTATTTATCCATTTATTTAATATCACTGCTCCGGGGCGTGAAGGAGCAGTAGCACTGTTTACGATAAACAAATTTTTCCTGGCATCAGTTGCAGAATATTGATTATAAAGCGCCTGGTAAACAAGATTTTGCCCATACCCGCCCTGGTTATAAAAGTTGTCAAAGCTTTGAAAGCCATTGTTGGTAGCAAGGTTTAGTTCCAGCTCAAATATGGTTTCTACTTTGGTAGTTATAGAAGCCGGGTTATTCCAATAAGCAACCAAATTGGTTGGGGGCGTTAACGTATATCCGCCGTTTTGAACTACCAATAGTGCGGCAGTAATGGCATTGGTATAGTCGCCTTCATAAAGGTAGGCCCTTGATTCAATCGCTTTAGCTGCATATTTTGAAATATAATCCGAGCTTGTTGGATGTAAGGTGGTACCTGCTACCGGCATCATTGCATAAGCACTATCCAGGTCGCTTATAATTTGCTTGTAAACAGCGCCTACGGATGCTCTTGCCGGTTTTATAAAAGGTCCTGAAACAAACTCGGGAACAGTTACGATTGGCACACCGGGAGCCGTAGCACTCACGGTAGCCGGACCTGCAAAAATATTAACAAGCGTTAAATAATTCAATGCGCGCGCAGCGTAAGCTTCGCCTTTAAGCTGTGATACATTGTTTGATGCAGGTACATTAGCATATAAGATGCGATTGGCCTGTAAAATGCTGTAATAACACTGGCTGTATATCTGCGAAGCTTCGGCATTTGTTGAAATTAAAACATAGTTTTCTTCAGGAAGATAATATCCCGAGTTTGAAGAGCTTACGTAAGTATTATCGGCAAGTTCATCACCTATAATCGGAATATTACCACCGAACGAGTTTATTGAACGAAGTGTTGCATACATACCGCTTACCGCATCCGCCAAATCACCTTCTGTTTTAATAGATGTAGTGACCGGAAGTGATGAAGGAGGTAATTCGTTGAGAAATGTTTTTTTGCACGATGTTAGTCCAATAACAACCGCGCATAAAATATAGATATTTTTCAAATTTTTCATTTTCATAATTATTATATGCCAATATTTAAACCGACTGTGAATGTTCTAACCTGGGGCACTTCAAGGTTGCTGGTACCATTAGTTCCAACCTCAGGGTCAAATGGTAAACGTTTGTCATAGGTTTTTGTCCAAAGATTGGTACCTCGTCCATAAAGATATAGCCTGTTTACACCAAGCGATTTAAGATAATTAATATTTTTAAAATCATAACCCACCGTTAGGTTTCTTAGCCTGATATAATCACCATAATATAAAAACCTGGATGAGAAGGAGGTTGATGCATTACCGGCAATTCCGCCTGCTACATATTTAGGCACATCAGTTTTTTGGCCGGGAGTAGTCCAGCGGTTAAGCTCATAGGCGTACTTATTGAATGTAAAGTTGTTTCCATCCTGCAAGTAAGCCGCCCATGTATCCTGTATCATATTGCCAAAGTTATAATAGAATTCAGCGGTTAAAATGATTCCCTTATAATTAAAGGTGTTATTAAACCCACCGAAGTATTTAGGATCAGCCTGGTACTGACTTACACGGGCTGCCGAACTGTAGATGCTGGTAGTAGCTGTTTTAGTGGCGTCTGTATAACATAAAGCGATACCGTTTGAAGGATCAACGCCCGCGTACGTACGTGCATAATAAGTTTGGAAGTCACGTCCTTCCTGTACGTACCATTGGGAACCCGGATTTGAGAAGGGTGCGTCATTAAGCAACTTTATTACAGTATTTTTATTGAACGCGATATTGAAATTAGTGGTCCAGGTAAAATCTTTTAATTGAATTGGTACGCCTTTAATACTGATTTCTTCACCCCTGTTGCGCATTGAACCTATATTCTCTGTGATAGTGCTAAAACCTGTAACGAACGATACCGGCGCGTTCTGTATTAATCTGTTTATGGTGGTGTTATAATAATCAATGGCTACGGCTAAACGGTTCTTGAAGAAGCCAATATCAACACCGATATCGAACTTTTGTGAAGACTCCCATGTTAAGTCGGGGTTTCCTATAACATTGAAATTTTGCCCATTGGTATTGTTATAGTTTAACCCATAAGCAGCAGTAGGTTGGGCCTGGTAGGCGGTTAAACCGGTAGAATTACCAGTTGTACCGATGGATGAACGTAATTTAAATGTGGTAAAAATATTTTGTGCTTTAAAGAACGATTCTTCGTCCACATTCCAGGTACCGCCCACGGAATAAAAATTACCAAAGCGGTTATTTGCACCAAAAGCAGATGAACCTTCTCTTCTGAAGCTGCCGGTTACAATATAACGGTTTTGATAATTGATTGTACCCAGGGAGTAAAGGCTGTTATATGATATATTAGCAAAACTCGCATTACCTACCACCGGTGTTGAGGCGTTGATTGACGCGGTCAGGGTTGGCTGGCCCGCAGGGAAACCATTTGACTGGGCATTGATCAAATACTGTTCCTTGCGCTGCGCTTCGTAACCAACGCTGGCTTCAACATAAAAGTCTTTAACAGCCTTGATATTATAATGATAAGACAATTGGTTGCGGTACAGGTAATTGAAATACCTGGTATAATCGTCATAACCATTACCAACGGGCCTTCCATCACCCATAATGGGGTTCCTGTAAGTGTTTTCTTCCAATACATTGTAGTCGATACTGGCAAAGGAAGTAAACCTTAATTCGTCCCAAATATTCCAGTTTAACTGTGTGCCACCCAATATCCTGGTTTCAGAAAGATAGTGTTTATCGTTTGCGGCAATATATAGCGGGTTATAAAGATCCGGAAAATTTGTATTCCCTACCCTTGATGAATTTAAAGCTCCTGTAGGTGTATAGGCCAGTTGGAAAGGACGCAAAAAATAAGACGCCAGTACCGGGTTTGCAAAGGCCCCGCCATTGCTTGGTGCATATTCGTTCACGTTTGAAACATTGATATTTGTAGATATAGAAAACCTTTTACTGATATTGTGATCTACATTTAAGGTCCCGGTAAACCGCCTTAAACTGGAGGCTACTGTGGTGGCTTGCTGGTCAAAATAACCCAAAGAAGAGAACAACTTTGTTTTGTCATCTCCACCGGAAACTGATACATTATACTGCTGTTGTTTACCACGGCGTGTTACCAGGCCATACCAATTGTTGGATGGACCACCAATTCCATACGGGGTTAAATAACTATTTTGTATAGTGGCTGCAGGCAACCCAGCATTAGTTAAACCTTCCTGGAACAACATACCATACTGAGGCCCGGTAAGCGGTACCCCGGCGCCAGGCAGGGGCAAGTTATTGGTTATACCAATTTCGCCATCTGCCCTAACCATAGTTTTACCAGCCTTACCTTTCTTGGTTGTAATAACAACTACGCCATTTGCGCCACGTGAACCATATATTGCCGTTGCGGCCGCATCTTTTAAAACGGTAATACTTTCTATATCGTCATCGTTGATACTCGATAACACGCTATTGGAGTTTGTGGTCGAAAGCCTGCTAAGGCTACCATTATTACCGGCGTTGATACCGGTATTAATGAACATCCCGTCAACCACATATAAAGGATTTGCATCTAAAGCTATTGATCCTGTTCCGCGCAACCTAACCTGAACGTTTGCGCCCGGCTGTCCGGAAAACGAGCTTACGTTTAAACCTGAAACCTCGCCTTGTAAAGCTTGTAAAGGTGAGCTGAAAGGCTTGTTTTCATTGACCGAACCATTAACTACTGATGCCGAACCGGTATACGCCTTTTTTGTTTGAGTACCGTAAGCATCCTTAATAACAACTTCATTTAATAATTTATTATCAGATAGAAGTTTTACCTGGTAATTACTGGCACTGCCTATTGGAATAGAATACGGCGCATAACCAATAAATGTAAATTGAAGTACTTCACCGGAAGAGCCTGTTAATACAAAATCACCCTGGCTATCGGTAATAACCCCCCGGGTAGTTCCTTTGATTGACACTGATACGCCGGGCAAAGGTTGGCCATCATCGGCTCCTAATACCTTTCCCGTGATTTTTCTGCTTTGAGCATAAGCACAATTGAGTGCAAAAATGCTTAAAAGAAAAAATGAAAGTAGAATTTTCTTCATGTTTGTTTAATTTTTGTTAATAGTAATTGTCATAAAAATATCAATTTCGCATCAATATGACACTTATGTTAAAGTATTATTAAATATATGACATTTATTTGACCGTCTATGTTATAGGCTATTATAAATATTTATGACCTTATGATTAATTAAAGGGGAAATATTAGAGAACAGAGGAATAATTATTGTTAATGGTTATTAATACGACAATTAGGCGGATTTTTTTAATTAATAATTTGTTAACACAGGCACGATTGCGATATCCTTTTATTTAAAAGTGACCTCATGCAGTTTAAACAATTTTCAAAGCGATATGCCTGTTTAAATGAGTGTCCGGTTAGTCCTCATTGATATATATATTGTATTGCCGATTATTTCTATTTGCTTATTGTCATATAAAAAAATTGCCCCACCTTAGTATTTTATTAAACTTGTTTTATGATAAAAAAAATCGCAGTGATCGGTTCAGGTACCATGGGCAATGGCATAGCACATGCCTTTGCTTTAAATGGTTTTGAGGTAGCTTTGGTCGATATTAATAATGAAGCACTAAACCGTGCAATGCAAACTATAAATACCAACTTAGACAGGCAATTAAAAAAAGGAGCCATTGATGAACAACGTAAAACAGATACTTTAAATCACATAACAACATTTACCGACCTTAAAACAGCTGTATCAAATGCGGACCTTGTAATTGAAGCCGCAACCGAAAACAAGGAAATCAAACTGAACTTATTTAAACAGTTAAGTGAGTTTTGTGGCGAGAATACTATCCTTGCCTCAAATACCTCTTCAATTTCGATCACACAAATAGCTGCGGTAACAAACAAACCAGGCAATGTTATCGGCATGCATTTCATGAACCCGGTTCCGCTTATGAAACTGGTGGAAGTGAGTCGGGGTTACGCCACTACGGATGAAGTGACAAATACCATTATGGGATTGTCAAAGCAATTAGATAAGGTCCCGGTTGAGGTAAATGACTATCCCGGGTTTGTAGCCAACAGGATTTTAATGCCAATGATAAATGAAGCTGTTTATACATTATATGAAGGGGTAGCTGGCGTGGAAGAGATTGATACCGTTATGAAATTAGGCATGGCGCACCCGATGGGCCCGCTACAACTTGCAGATTTTATTGGACTGGATGTTTGCCTTGCTATATTAAATGTACTATATAACGGTTTCGGCAATCAAAAATATGCGCCTTGTCCCCTATTGGTTAATATGGTCACAGCCGGTAATACAGGAATTAAATCTGGAAATGGTTTTTATAAATACATACCCGGCAGTAAAGACCTTATAATTGCCGATAAATTTTCAAAAAAATAAAAGGCAAAGGAATCTGTTAATTATAAATTTCCACTTTATATCGCCAGTTCAATTAATTATCTTTACCTATAGAATAAGTGTCCGATACTGGTCGATTCATTTGATTTGCTGATCCTTATTGGTGTCCGCTAATACAATCATTTATAACATTTTTTTGCTGTGAGTTTTCTGACGAGCAATAAGCAGATCATTATTTATGGCATTGCGCTGGCGATGATTATTTTGCTGCTTAAATGGCTTGAGATACGGTACATCCTTGCCGATCAGCAAATGGAAACCTATGCCGGGCTTATAGCCGTTATATTCACCGCACTTGGCGTGTGGCTCGCATTAAAACTACGTAAACCTAAAGTAGAGACCGTAATTGTAGAAAAACAAATTTTATTGGCCGACCGGGCAAATTTTGTTTTGAATGAGCATGAAATAAAACGCCTTAACCTCAGTAAACGAGAACTGGAGGTACTGCAATTAATGGCGGAAGGCTTGAGTAACCAGGAAATAGCATCGCGGCTGTTTCTATCACTCAACACTGTTAAAACCCATTCGGCACAGATATTTGAAAAAATGGAGGTAAAACGCCGTACGCAGGCAGTGGATGTCGGTAAAAAATTGAGTCTTATACCCTGATCAGCTCATACTAAAGGACCAAATGCAGGTTGTCTTTTTAAAATCACCCGAAAGTATGACCCAATATAATTTTAGGCTCATCAATTTTGGATAAACAAAAATTAAACAAAATGAAAAGGAACATTATCATCTGCGGATTGATTGCGGGGCTGATCGTAACCGCGTTCATGGTGGCTGCTATGGCCAAAATTTACAATCTTAACAATTATGAGGGCAGTATGCTGTTAGGTTACACAACCATGGTGGTAGCTTTTTCGCTCATATTTGTATCGGTTAAAAATTATCGTGATAAACATAATAACGGTGTCGTCATGTTTGGAAAAGCTTTTGGGATAGGGCTGATGATCACACTAATAGCTTCTACAATGTATGTGTTGGTGTGGTTGATCGACTATTATTACTTTATACCCGACTTCTACGAAAAATATTCGGCCCATGAACTGGCTAAAATGAAAGCCGCCGGGGCTAGTGCGGCACAACTAAAGGCGGAGATAGCGCAAATACAGCAGTATAGTAAAATGTATAAAAACCCTTTTTTTAACGCATTAGTTACTTACACGGAGATATTGCCGGTCGGGCTGATAGTTTCTGTTCTGGCAGCAGTTATATTGAGACGTAAATCAGCAGCGGGCAAAGTAGTGCTTACCCATTAAAAACAAAGTCATCATGACCGTACCTGAAATTATGATTGAATTGCAATCGCACGGAAACGAAAGCATTAAAAAAGTTTTGTTAAAGCATGGGATAAAAGAACCTTTTTTTGGGGTAAAGATCGAACACTTAAAAACCATCCGGAAAAAGATAAAAACAGATTACAGACTGGCGCTTGACCTGTATGCTACCGGTAATGCGGATGCCATGTACCTTGCGGGCCTGATTGCGGAAGATGATAAAATGACCAAAGCCGACCTGCAAACCTGGGCGGACCAGGCGACGTCAAATAACATCAGTGAATATACGGTTCCGTGGGTGGCCGCCGGGAGTAAATACGGGTTTGAACTGGCAATGGAATGGATAAACGTGCCTGAAGAACATATCGCAGCGACAGGTTGGTCGACCCTGAGTAACCTTGTGGCCCTTAAGCCGGATGATGAGTTGGACATACAGTCATTAAGGCTGTTACTGGACAGGGTGACGAATACCATTCATCAGGCCGCTAACCGGGTTAAGTATACCATGAACGCCTTTGTAATTTCGGTGGGTACTTATGTAGCCGCTTTGACTGATAACGCCATTGCAACCGCAGGGCAAATTGGGGGAGTAACTGTTGATGCAAACGGAACTGATTGTAAAGTGCCGGATGCTGCCGGTTATATTATCAAAATACAAAATATGGGTGCTCCTGTTAAAAAGAAAAAGAAAGTAAAATGCTGATTCCTTATACGTCCTACGTTAAATCATCCCGAAAGGCGTCAAGCGTAACAAGGTGACCCGGTAGTAACATCGCTATTACGGGGCCTTAAATCATTAAACCTTCTGGTTGTTTGTTTGTCAATATGTTTTATTAATTAAAACATTTACTGATGAAAACATTATCAAAAACAGGGCTAATGTTTGCTTTGGCGGGTTCCCTGTTCCTGCCTTCATGTGCAGGAAGTTATTATGTATATGACCGACCTGTTGAACCTGTTTACGTGAGGCCTGCAGCCCCTTATGCCGGTGCTGTTTGGGTTGACGGCGACTGGGCCTGGCGCGGCGGCAGATACGTTTATACACGTGGTTATTGGGCAAGGCCAAGAGCCGGGCGCGCATGGGTACGCGGCGGATGGGATCATGGTCCCCGCGGTTACGCATGGCGCAGAGGTCATTGGAGATAAAAGTAAGCAATTTGAACAGGCAGTTTACAGTTAACGCCCTATTCAAATTGCTTTAATTGCACCCGAGTCCATTAGGAAGAAGGATTAAGGTAAAAACGGAAATTACATCCGTTCCGGAACTTCGATCCCTAACAGTTTCATTGCTTTGTTAATTACTTTACCTGATGCTGATGACAGCTGCAGCCTGAATTGTTTGGATGCTTCATCTTCCGCCTGTAAAATGGATTTTTCATGATAAAACTTATTAAAGGTTTTAGCAAGCTCGTACACATAGTTGGCGACTACCGCAGGGCTGTAGGTATCTGCTGAGGACTTGATGATTCCCGGAAATTGCGTTAAAGCAACTATCAGGTCCCGTTCCTCCGGAGCTAATTGATTATACGCTGCCGCTCCTGCAATATCCAAAAGGCCGGCACGGTTTAAAACAGACCTGATCCGGGCGTGCGTATATTGTATAAACGGCCCCGTGTGACCCTGGAAATCAACAGACTCATTGGGATCAAATAATAACCGTTTTTTTGGATCAACCTTCAATAAAAAATATTTTAATGCGCCCATACCTATTATATGGTACAGGTGCAACTTTTCTTCTTCAGTAAAATCGTCCACTTTACCCGTTGCATCGGTTTGTACCTTCGCAGTTTGCTGCATCTCGTCCATCAGGTCATCTGCATCCACCACTGTTCCCTCACGCGATTTCATCTTACCCGACGGCAAATCAACCATCCCGTATGATAAATGAAATAGTCCCTCCGCCCCTTGTTTACCTAATTTTTTGAGGATGGTAAATAATACCTTAAAATGATAATCCTGTTCATTGCCTACCACATATATCGACCTGTCCATGTGAAAATCATTGTACTTTAACTGGGCGGTTCCCATGTCCTGGGTCATGTACACAGAGGTTCCGTCTGAGCGCAGTACTAATTTTTCATCAAGCCCTTCATCAGCCAGGTCAATCCAAACAGAGTTGTCGTCCTTTCTAAAAAAAACACCTTTTGCCAGGCCTTCTTCAATAATATCCTTTCCTAATAAATAGGTATCAGATTCATAATAGAATTTATCGAAACTTACACCAAGCGCTTTATAGGTTTCGGCAAAGCCTGCGTATACCCAACTGTTCATGGTTTTCCATAAACTAATTACCTCTTCGTCCCCAGCTTCCCATTTTTGCAGCATTTGCTGGGCTTCTTTTATCAGCGGTGCATTCTTTTTAGCATCCTCCTCCGTTTGGCCGCCAGCTTTTAGTTCCTCTACCTGCTTTTTATATTCCTTATCAAATAAAACATAATATTTACCCACCAGGTGATCACCTTTTAAGCCTGATGACTCCGGCGTTTCCCCATTACCAAACTTTTGCCAGGCCAGCATTGATTTACAGATGTGAATCCCCCGATCATTAACCAGGTTTGTTTTAATTACCTCGTACCCTGCTGCCGCCAAAATTTCCGCTACCGAAAAGCCTAATAAATTGTTGCGGATATGCCCCAGGTGCAGGGGTTTATTGGTGTTTGGCGATGAATATTCGACCATTACTTTTTCGCCATTTGGTTTAAAGGAAGCGAAATCGGCAGGTAAAATATTGTGGTATAATTGTGTTATCCAGTAATCATCGGTTAATGAAATATTTAAAAACCCTTTAATAACATTAAACGCGGATACTTCTTTTAACTCATTTTGGATAAAAGCACCTATTTCATTTCCTGTTTGTTCCGGAGATTTTTTCGAAAACCTGGTAAAGGGGAACGTTACAATAGTTACCTGGCCTTCAAATTCTTTGCGCGTTTCCTGTAAATTTACATCGCCCGGGGCAACATCAGTATCATATAAATGCTTTATAGCTTTAACAGCGGCTTCAACAAAAAAATCCATTCGCCAAAATTAATGATTTTTTTTGTCCGAAGGTCGGGATGTCGGAAAAACCGGAAATTGCTTTTCACCGTTAACCTGCATTTATTTATGAAAATGCCTGTTTTTTTCTGATATAAGCATGTAATTTATTCCGTTTGTTTCTAATTTATTGCGTTTTGTATTAGGTTGTATTCCGGCTCTGGGTACGAAGATAATAATTAATAGAGGCCGTATCAAAATTCAATTGATGCGGCCTTTTTATTTAATTGCTGATAAATGAAAGGCTGTTTAATTTTCTTTTGTTTTAACAACGATGAACAATTTCGGAATGAAAATAGCAAAAAAGGGCCTTTCAGGCTGCTTTTTTCCTCAGGTTTTGTGCGATTGCAAGTAAGCCCCATTCAATTGCTACTTTATCCTTACCGCGAAGCATGAAGCGTTGGAACCCATGGTTCTGTTTGATATTTCCGAAGACCGGCTCTGGAATACGAAGCAGCGCTTCTTTCGCCGTTCTATGCCTTCTTCGCTGTTTAATAGTTTAGGCGTTTTGTTTCTGCCGGTTCAGATTTTCATTGAACTCAATGATCCGGTTACCTTTTGATTTATGACAGGCACCGTTAAGCGGGCAGGTGTGACAGTTCTTTGCCTGGTACCTTTTTACAGTTTGTTAAAAACCGGCACTGGTTTTCCTGGGATAATTTCCGATGAAATCCATCTGCTGACCCATCGGGCAGATATAACCATCCTTTTCCAGGTTATAAAGAAAGCTTATCAGCAGCAAAGGGAAACTTGTTGTTGTGGTTTTCATTCTGCTGTTTATCAAACATGCCGTACTTTACAAAAGCGGTAACCTCCTTTTTTTTCAGCAGTGTGTAATTTTCCTCCGAGCCATATCCCGCATCCGCGGTAAGCACTTAATGTTGAGCTTATTAATTACCCCATTTACAACTCTAACCGGGTGAGCCTGAGGGATCAGCTCTTCCAGCGCAGGAGGAATAGCTAGTATTTGCTGCTGATTATAAGGCTTGAAAATAGGTTGCCTGACTGCCATATTTCATATGTTTATTATTTAAACAAATGAAAATCAGATAGTTAAAACAAAACATCGCAATAAAAAATTATCAACATAACCCAGCTATTGAACTTGAGGAATGTTGAAATCTAATCAAAAATAAAAAGAAGCTGATTATGATTTATGATACAGCTGATACAGCCTCTACCGTTTATTAGGTCGTGTTCCTTTTTCAGGCTGAAGCGTACGGACCTTGTGCCGGGGGTTCCCGATTCCAAAATTATCCCCTCTTTTATCAGTTGGGATTTCCACTCTCCCACTCGCTCGCGGCTTACATTGGCGACTCCAGGAAATCTTTTTAAAACGATTTATTATTGATTTTCAAAATTCAAAATAACAACATTGACATTTAAAATTCGAAATGGAAAATCCGAGACGTCGAAGCCCTTTAACGCCATTGAAAATAATCAATTGTGAGAAATTCGAAATACGTAGATTTGCTATTACTACGAACCATTTATGATACTTAGCAACAGCGATTTTAAATTAGATGTAACCTCCGAAATTGGCAACCTGCGTACCTTGCTGATCCACAGCCCTGATAATGGATTAGGAAAAGTTGTGCCTTCAAAAGCGCAGGACTGGCTGTTTGAAGACATTGTGCACCTGGAGACCATGCGCAAAAATGAATATGATTATTATGTTAAGCTGTTAATGTATTTTCTTGATCCTGATAAAATAAAGGGTAAACTTAAACAGATAGATGCCGAGGAAAACAGACGTTCCTTTTTTAAACCGGATGATGCAGCGTTTCATGCATCAACCAAAGTAATTGAAATTCAAACCCTGCTGGCGGATATTTTGCATGATGATGACACACGTAAAAAATTGGTGGCTTCGGTTTGCGCAATTGAGAGCTGTAACTACCGTTTGCAATTGACATTAATTGAAACTGATCCTGTTGAGCTTGCCAAGATATTTATATCCGGTTCATTAACGGAGGATGAAATGATCTTCGCCCCTATCCCGAACCTTATATTTTCGAGAGATATAGGTATCGCAGTAAATAAACATATGCTGTTAAACAAACCCGCAAAAAAGGCAAGGGCAAGGGAAACATTGCTGGTAAGGTATATATTTTTCACACATCCCCTTTTTGAAGCGTACCGCGAAAATATTTTGGAAATACCCGAAACAATCCAGCACTTTTTACGCCCGGGCGAAGACAACGATCAAAAAACAACCCTCGAAGGCGGTGATGTGATGATGGTGAGCCCGCAGCACCTTATTATAGGCTGCAGTGAGCGAACTTCGGTAAGCGGGGCTAATGAGGCAATTAAATTGCTTTTTAGCCATGATGTGGTAAAAAAGGTTACCATTGTTAAAATCCCCCACAAGCGCGATTATATGCATATTGATACCGTATTTACCCAGGTAAAACGAAATATGTGGGTATTGCTGCGGTCGCTGGCCACTGCGGAAAGTGTAATGGATAGCAATGAACCGGGATCGTGGTTTGCTGATAAAAAAAATAAGGATAAACCCGAAATAGTTCAGTTTACAAAAGGGAAAAAGCCTAAAACGTTTAATTCTATTGAAGACTTGCTTGCTGATGTGAGTGAGAACGATCTGCAGAGCAAAGAAAAAACACAATTCATCTATTCAGGCAACGACACATTTCCTTTTGATGCCCGTGAGCAATGGACTGATTCGTGCAACCTGCTTGCGCTTAAAGAAGGTGTTGTATTGGGCTACGACCGGAACGACAAAACAGTTGAAGCCTTCAAACAGCGTGGCTTTGACATCATAAAAGTAAGTGAGCTTTTACAAAAGTTTGAAAATGGCGAACTTGATCCGCAAACGATGAAGGATACGCTGATATTGATGCCGTCGTCCGAGCTTTCAAGGGCCCGTGGCGGTTTTCATTGTATGAGTATGCCGCTTTTAAGAGATAAAGTATTATAATCGTCTGAATCAGAATTTTCAAAATTTGAGAATTTTCAGAATATTAATTGCTTTTAATTCTGTTAATTTAAAAATCCTGTAGATTCTGACAAACAATGACATAATGACCAACCAACAATCCACATCTCATATATTAATGATACGCCCGGTTAATTTCGGATTTAATGAAGAAACCGCCGGCAGCAATGCTTTTCAAAACCGCAATGCTGATAAAAACAACGTAAACGAAAAGGCACAAGGTGAGTTTGACAACATGGTTAAGCTGCTGTGCGAAAACGGCGTTGATGTTACAGTTATAGATGACACGCCGGAGCCTTATACACCCGATTCGATATTCCCTAATAACTGGGTTACTTTTCATACTGATGGTGGCATATTTTTATACCCCATGCAGGCTGAAAACCGCCGGCTCGAACGTCGGGAGGATATTATTGCCAAACTGGAAGACCGTTTTGTGGTAAAGCATATTATTGACCTGAGCCGTTTTGAGGCAGAAGACAAGTTTTTGGAGGGAACAGGCAGCATGGTGCTTGACCGGGAGAATAAAATAGCTTATGCCTGTCTTTCACCAAGAACGGACAGCGAAGTTTTACACTTATTTTGTGAGCAAACTGGTTATAAAGCCATAACGTTTGAGGCGGTTGACGAACGCGGAAAAGCTATTTACCATACCAATGTATTAATGTGTATTGGCAGCCGGTTTGCGGTTATTTGCCTGGATAGTATTCCAAACCCGCATGAGCGGATCGTTGTAAAGGAATCGCTGACAGCAAATAAGAAAGAAATTATTGCAATTTCTTTTGACCAGATGAACCGATTTGCGGGGAATATGCTGGAAGTAAAGAACAAAGCCGGTGAAGTTTTAATAGTAATGTCGCAAAACGCCTATAATTCACTTACACAGTCGCAAATAACCACACTGCAAAAATTTGGCAAGCTTGTTTATGCTGATATCAATACCATTGAAAATAACGGTGGTGGCAGCACCCGCTGTATGATAGCCGAAGTACATCTGCCATCAGCCATTAACAGTTAACATTAAACAAATTACATTGTTACTATAAAAATTCTGCTAAGAATTAACACATTATTAGGTTTAAAAATTACATTTGCCCCAAAATTTTAAAGAATGCAGAGCTACGAAGAGTTTCTTGACCTGAGTGTAGGTTTCCCGCAGGAAGGTTTTGAGATCATTGATGACGAACTTTACTTTCATGACCTTAATTTAATGGAGATGATCGAAACGTATGGCACCCCCCTGCGATTCACTTATCTGCCCATCATATCAAAGAAAATACAGCAGGCAAAGTTGCTGTTCCAGCAGGCTATTGTAAAAAACGATTATCGTGGCAGTTATAAGTATTGTTACTGCACCAAAAGCTCGCATTTTAAACATATTGTTGAAGAAGCGCTTAAAAACGAAATTCACCTGGAAACCTCATCGGCGTTTGATATGCCTATGATTGATGCTTTGGAGAAAAAAGGCGCAGTAAACAAGGATGTAACGGTAATATGCAACGGCTTCAAAACTTTCCAATATAAAACATACATTATTGACATGCTGCATGATGGTTTTAAAAACATCATCCCGGTACTGGACAATAAGGAGGAATTTAACCTGTATGATGACGAGATCGAGATGGAAACTCCCTGTAACCTGGGTATCCGTATTGCAGCTGAAGAACAACCCGACTCGCAATTTTACACCTCACGGTTAGGGGTGCGCATGGAGGATATCATTGATTTTTACTATAACAAAATAGAGGGTAATCCTAACTTTAAAGTTAAGCTGCTGCATTTCTTTATCAATTCGGGTATTTCAGATACACCGTATTACTGGAACGAGCTCGAAAAATATGTTACCCTATACTGCAAGTTCAAAAAAATAAACCCGGCGCTGGATACGCTTGACATTGGCGGCGGTATGCCGTTTAAGGATTCGCTGGTATTTGATTTTGATTACGAATACATGATCAACGAGATTGTAAGCCGTATAAAAGAGATCTGCGCGGATAATGATACAGAGGAACCGGATATAATCACTGAGTTTGGTAAATATACTGTTGCCGAGGCATCAGGTATTTTATACAAGGTCTTGGGCCGCAAACAGCAAAATGACCGCGAAAGGTGGCTGATGCTGGATGGCTCGTTTATTACCAACCTGCCGGATGTTTGGGCGCTTAACCAAAAATACATATTACTGCCTGTGAACAACTGGGATTCAGAGTATGAGCGCGTTAACTTAGGTGGCATTACCTGCGACGGACAGGACTACTACAACCAGGAAGCGCACATGAATAGTGTGTTTATGCCTAAGACCCGCAAAGTGCAATACCTTGGCTTCTTTAATACCGGCGCTTACCAGGAAGTGTTGAGCGGCTATGGTGGCATCCACCATTGCCTGCTGCCTTCACCAAAGCATGTGATCATTCGCCGTAATAGGGACGAAACTTTCAATTTTGAAGTTTTTGGCGAGGAGCAAAACAGTAAGCAGGTTTTGAAGATACTGGGTTATACCACTTAATAAATTGCTGCTAAACGAAAATGCGGAGATAGACAGTTCAATAACCACTACCTCCGCCTTCCCCCAGGGAAGGAATCGCACATGGCCTCTTCTTTAGAAAATTCCTTTCTGCAACCCTTGATTGAACCTTAAGCCTTCAACGTTTGGATAATATACTCAAAGCTGGTTTTAGCACTTGCATAAGCATCCTTAGGCATATCATGTTCTACAAAAAAATGCTGCATCCCTGAAATTGCTTTATTCTCAAATATTCTCTTAAAATCGATAGTTCCGCTGCCTACAGGTAATATATCGTTGTGGCTGGCATCCAGGTCCTTCACATGCCACAATGGGAAGCGGCCGGGATGCGCCTTAAATAATTCTACCGGGTCATGCCCGCCTTTAATAGCCCATGCCAGGTCGAGTTCCATTTTCACATTTTTTGCATCGGTTTCTACTAACAGCAGGTGATAAGGAACTTTACCCTCCACTGCATGAAATTCCATGTCGTGGTTATGGTAAGCAAACTGTATCCCGACTTTCCTTGCTGCATCGCCGGTTTTATTTAAGGTTTCAACAGTACTTTTGATCTCCTCAATCGTACCGGTTGGTGCATTGGCGCAAACCAGGTATTTGATACCGCCTTCGGCGGCTTCATCTACCAGCTGCTGCATATTATCCTGCAGGTTAGCCATCTTTTGTGGTATTACCATCGGTTTGCCGTCAGGCCCGAGCGGCATTTTGTAGCCTTTAGGCATTTTGAAGGGTGCACCCAATACGTGATGTGATTGCCACGACATTCCCATGTCATTCACCATGGCCTTAAATTCTTTTGGTTTCATGCCATAATAACCCCCTTTTTTGCTAAATGCCGACTCTAGCTCTTTGTAACCGATAGCCGCGATGCGGGTTAAGGTACCTTTTACGTCGTCATCTATCACCCCAAAGAAAGTAAAAAGCTGCAAACCAACCGGATGCAGCTCCGCTAAATTAAAAAGTGAACCGGCTTTTCCTGAGAAAACCAAACTGCCAAGTGCCAGGGTACCGGTACTCTGCAAAAACTTACGCCTGCTGAAATTCATTTATTCGGTAATTTAGTTTATGTGGTTACGTAAAACTAAATGAATAAAAGGAGAAAAGGAAATTTTATTGTGTCAATTTAACACATTAGTATATTTTTAAAATCAACGGCTCTAAACTCCCCCCTTCACGCTTGAACGGGCAATAGTGTGGACACTTGAAAAGGCCATAGTTTCAGCAGTTCAAGATGGACACTTGAGCGGGCGATTATGCTGCGTTAATTCATTCTTTGATTTAAGCATATCATCTTAAAGTCGCTGCATCATAACAGCGTCATAAAACATCTTAAAGTGAATTTATTAGTAAACCAAGTTGACTATATTAGTCAACTTGGTTTACATTTGTGTTGTTAAATCAGCAGACATGAAAACAGCAACGCAAATTATTCATTCAATGAATAAGGTATTATTTATAGTTCTTCTTCTCGTGTTGAAGATGAACCCCGCATCAGGGCAAAATAATTGGAAATTGACTACCGAAAAGGAAGGAATAAAGATATACACCAGCACGGTGACGGATTCAAAAATCAAAGCTATCAAGGTAGAATGTGACTTAAATGCAACGCCATCCCAATTAGTTGCCATTGTGATGGACATTAACACCGCCCCTGAGTGGGTATCACATGTTAAATCAGCTAAACTGGTTAAACAGGTATCCCCTGCAGAGCTTTATTATTATTCGGAGATTAATTTACCCTGGCCCGCAGCAAACCGGGATTTTGTGGCTCATTTAACAGTTAGTCAAGATCCGGATACGAAAGTAGTAACCATTGATGGTCCCGCTGTACCTGGTTTTGTTCCGGTAAAAAAAGGTATTGTAAGGATCGACAATTCTATCGGCAAATGGATCATCACCCCTATAGGACAAGATCAACTTCATGTTGAATATTCAATACATGTAGATCCGGGAGGTTCCCTTCCAGTCTGGCTGGTCAACATGTTTGGTACAGAGGCCCCGCTTCAGATTTTCAGGAGCCTGAAAACGCAATTGCAAAAGTCAGCTTATAAAAATGCCACGCTTGCATTCGTTGCAAATTAATATGGAAGAGAGATTTACGAAGTTTTTAAAACTTCGTAAATCTTCGTGAAAAAACTTCGGAAGTCTATCTTGCGAAAGTCTTTGATCAATAATTCAAACACTCCGCTATCAACCCCGTCCAGCCAGTTTGATGCGAGGCACCTACCCCACGACCATTATCGCCGTCGAAGTATTCATAAAACAGCACGTAATCTTTAAAGTTGGGGTCTGTTTGCAGCTTTTTATAATTACCAAATACGGCTCGTTTGCCATCCTTGTCCCGCAAAAATAAGTTAGATACCCGTTTAGACAATTCCTCCGCAACCTGCTGCATATTCATAAAGACGCCCGAACCGGTTGGGCACTCTATTTTATAATCATCGCCGTAATAAGCATGAAATTTTTTCAGGCTCTCTATCAGTAAAAAATTCATGGGCATCCATATGGGGCCGCGCCAGTTGCTGTTACCGCCAAATAAACCGCTGTCGCTCTCTGCCGGGGTGTATTTTATGCTAAATTCCATACCATCTACCTTAACATGATAGGGATTGTTTAAATGATATTTTGAAACCGAGCGGATACCATAAGGACTTAAAAACTCATTTTCATCCAGCATATATTTGAGCAAGGATTTCATGCGGTAGCCACGTAACAAGCTAATGAGGTGCTTACCCGGCCCTTTGGTTTCTGCCCAGCGCGACACCAGCGAAGCAAGATCAGGACGATTTTCGGCAAACCAGGCCATGCGGTCCCTAAAGATTGGGTTATTGATGATGTCATCATCATCTAACACTTCGGCAGCAAACAATGGGATTAAACCAACCACGCTCCTCACCCGCATTTTTTCTGTACTGTTATCGGGCAGGCGCAGCTGATCATAAAAAAAGCCGTCGGCATCATCCCAAAGACCTTCCTTATTTTGCCCAAGATTGGATAATGCTCCGGATATGTAAATAAAATGCTCAAAAAACTTGCTGGCAATGTCATTAAATGCCTTATTGGTAACGGCCAGCTCTGCGGCAATCCGCAATAAATTTAAGGAATACATGGCCATCCAGCTGGTACCGTCCGCCTGTTCCAGGTGTTCACCCAAAGGCAGTTTTGCATTCCGGTCAAATACGCCAATGTTATCAAGCCCTAAAAAACCCCCTTCAAAAATATTATTCCCTGCTGCGTCTTTACGGTTTACCCACCAGGTAAAATTAAGCATCAGTTTATGAAAAATGCGTTCTAAAAAATAGGTATCACCTTTACCACCGTTTGCTTCTTTGTCTTTCTGGTAAATCTTCCAGGTTACCATGGCATGTACAGGAGGATTTGCATCGCTGAAATCCCACTCATAAGCAGGCAGCTGCCCGTTTGGATGCATATACCAGTCCCTGATGAGCAGTGTTAGCTGATTTTTTGCAAAAGCCATATCGAGCGAAGCAAGTGGCAGGCAATGAAAAGCCAGGTCCCAGGAGGCGAACCATGGATATTCCCATTTATCGGGCATCGAAATAATATCTTTTGTATTTAAATGCGTCCATTTGCTATTCCTGGTGAATAACCTTTCGGCGGGTGGCGCAGGTTCGGCCGGATCTCCATTGATCCAGTGCCTTACATCGTAATAATACAACTGCTTGCTCCACAACATCCCGGCGAAAGCCTGGCGCTGCACCAGCCGGCGGTCGGCATCGGCATTATCGGTTTGCAGATCAGCATAAAATTGGTCGGCCTCCTGTTTACGGGCGTCAAATAGCTTGTCGAAATCGTCAAAGCCGTTGCCTGCATCCTGTGAAAGCCGCAGGCGAAGCGTAACACTTTGCTTTGCGGGTACATTTATATCAAAATTAATGCTTGCCTTTGTCCCGGCTTTATTGGGATTGATAGCATCTGTTCCATTAACAATATGGTTATTGATGCCATCTTTATAAAACTGCCTGCCGTCATCATAATTGTACAGGTGCTTGGTATTAGTTTCATTGTCGCAAAAAAGCAGCTCCGGCGAGCCTTCTGCATTTAAATAAAATTGCCCCAAATCCTGGTGATAGATGCCGATTACGCCGTGAGAATAAGCACTCAATTGCGGCGTATAATTATTATAGCCCCATACCCATGTATTACGAAACCATACAGTTGGCAATACATTCAGTGGAGCGTCCGCACCTCCCCTGTTATTAACGGTGATCTTTATTAATATATCCTGCTGTGCATTTTTTACATATTCAATAAAAACGTCGAAATATGCATCCTGATCGAGCAAGCCGGTATCAATCAATTCAAATTCAGGATCGTTACGGCCCCGCCTTTTATTTTCGTCTACAAGCCACTCGTAAGGATATTCGTTTTGCGGATATTTATACAGCATTTTCTGGTACGAATGCGTCGGCGTATTATCAAGATAATAATATAGCTCTTTAACATCCTCACCATGGTTACCTTCCGGGTTGCTGAGCCCGAAGTAACGTTCTTTAATGATGGGATCCTTTTTATTCCACAATGCCACAGCAAAACAAAGCAATTGCTCACTATCGCAGATCCCGGCAATGCCTTCTTCGCCCCAGCGATAAGCTTTGCTGCGGGCCATGTCATGGGTGATGTAGTTCCAGGCATCGCCGTTAGCGCTGTAGTCTTCCCTAACGGTTCCCCATTGACGGTCACTTACATAAGGTCCCCATTTTTTCCAGGTTGGATCTTTTAATCTTGTTTGTTCAGCATTCATATTTCTGAAATGATTTCACTGATATTAGATGATTTCACCAATTGTTTTGCATTGAATATAATGATAAGAAGAGATTATTATTTACTAATCGGTGTAATCTGTTAAAAATCAACGCAATCCATCTACTTCCACGCATTTCTTAAAAACCTGAGCCAGTTGCCGTGCATCATATTTTCAATATCAGATTCAGTATATCCCCGTTTTTTTAATAGCGCGGGTATCTTTTGAAGATCAGCAATGGTTTCCAGATCATAAGGGCATTGCTCCCGACCAAATGCACCGTCGAGGTCTGAGCCAATGCCTGCATGCAGAGCGTTACCGGCCAGCTGGCAAATGTGATCAATATGATCGATCATCACTTCGAGGTTACAGTTCATTCCTTCGGGGGTGGATACACCTCTTACCCAGCCGGGCACCATCATCCAGGCGTCTAAGGCAGCGCCTATTATGGCTCCACGGTTTACCAGTTCCTTAATCATTTCATCACTGAACTGACGGTTGTGGTTCACCAGCGCCCGGCAATTGTTGTGGCTGGCCCATATATGCCCGTTAAAATGATCCAGAGCTTCCCAAAAACAATCATCGCATAAATGCGTGGCATCTAAAATAATATTCAGGCGTTCCATCTCCTTTAACAGCTCATGCCCCTGCGGTCCCATAAAACCGGTGGCATCGGTACCCTGCGCGTAACGGCCGGGGCCATAGTGTGCAGGCCCCACAGCCCGTAATCCATAGTTATAGGCACGCTCCAGGTGTTTTATAGTAACAATAGAATCAGCGCCTTCCAGGCTTAAAATATAACCGATTGGCTTGGTATGATTAGGCGTGCCGTCATTCCATAAATCAAGATGCTTTTCAAGAGTGGGCAGATTATTAATTTGTACCATTTCGCCATCATCTTCCATGGCTTTATACCACGCCAACTGGCCCTGGGTTTGTGCCCATGCCTGCTCCGGCGAGTGCCAGCCGGGTAGCGGATTGCCCGGCGCAACATATCTGCCAATCTGGGTGCCTACCACCAGGCCAATATCGCCTTTTCGTAATTCGGGTAATGATACCACTGCTTTGGTGCGGTCGGGTTTATCATTTAAACCCTTTTCGCGTTCGTTTATGTCTGCAACAGGTTTCCGTAAGTCACGGTTCCATTCCAGGGCATTCATGCTTAAATCTAAATGGGCATCGATGGTGAACATGTTATTGTTTTTACTTGTAGAGACGCAATGTATTGCGTCTTAATTATAATTCCGACATAGGAAACACAAAGTATGCGTCTCTACGCATCTTTACTGATTATCCACGTAGAGACGCAATGCATTGCGTCTCTACGTGGGGTTAAATGGATATCTTGCGGTCGCGGGCTATGTTTTTCCACTCACCGGCGATCCTGTTATTTTCTATGGTAATTGCCCGTTCATATAAAGCTACGGTTGGGCATATGTGGTAAGGTAAACCGTATAATATGTCCCCTATTTTGTATGGATGATTTTTTCCGGCATCTGCCACCAAATGTTCTTCACTTTGGCCGGTCATAACCAATTCAGGCGCATTGAGAAAATAAACCCGTTTGCTTAAATCGTTTTCGGCAGCAACGGATTTGTGGCCCAGGTCAAGGCAAATTTTTGTCGCGGCGGGTAAGGATATAATTCTTGCTACCACTAAAGCGGCAGTTAAAAAAGGTTGTTCACTTAACGCGATCTGATAGCCCCTGTCCCAATAAATATAAGTACCCGGACTGCATTCAACTGCATCTCTTTTTGCATGGATGGGAAACGTAGGCGAGCCGCCGGCGATGATAACGGGTTCGGGATAACCCTTTTTTTTTAGTTCAGACTGTAATTTGATAACAGGTTCAAAACCCAGGTTGCATTTTTCAGTCCTGGGCGGCATATCAGCATCATGGATATGGCCATCATAAGCGTGCAAACCGATGGGCTTTATACCGGGCAACAGATCGCAGTCCATATAAAGCTCCAAAGCTTCCGCGCCGGGCGAAATCCCGGTACGGTTCATTCCCACATTCAAATCAATATAAACGGGTATGCTAATGTTATTTGTAATAGCAGAAGCGGATATATTCATTGCAGCGCTGCTGTTATCAACCAGGCAGGAGAATTTGGTTTCGGGGAAAGTGGTGATAAGCTGAATAAACCTTTTCAGCTTTGGACCAACAGGCTGATAAGCCAGTAAAACGTCAGGGGCTTTGCACATACCCAACATTTCTGCTTCGGCAATGGTGGCGCATTTAAATTTTGTGATGCCTGCCTCAAGCGCCAGCGCGGTAGCCTCCCCGTTTTTATAGGTTTTAACATGTGGCCGCAGCCGGGCAGGGCTATCGATCATACTTTTAAGCAGTTCGATATTCTGTTTTACCCTGGCGGGATAAACGACCAAAGCCGGTGTATCTAATTTTTCAATATCATCAATAATGTACCAATCTTTTTCTGTCATCGGATATAAATAACTTAAACGAAATTAGTCTTCCGGACTCCCGGACTTTCGGACTCTCAATAGAGCTCAAACAATGCTTCTATCTCTACCGGGATATTATCGGGTAACGATCCCATGCCAACTGCACTGCGTACGCCTATTCCATTATCCTCGCCCCAGACTTTTGCAAACAGTTCGCTGCAACCATTGATGATAAAAGGGTGTTTTTCAAAATCAGGCGTGCAGTTAACCATTCCCAATACTTTAATAACCCTTTTTACTTTATCAAAACTCCCGAGATTTGCCTTTATTGTTGCCAGTATGGCAAGGCCAACCTGGCGTGCGGCCAGTTTTCCTTCTTCAGGCGTTAAAGCAACGCCTATGCGGCCGATGATCAGAGTACCATCGTCCTTTACGGTACCATGGCCCGAAACATAAAGGTAGTTACCGTCAATTAAACAAGGTTTATAAACGCCCAGCGGCTTTGGCGCCGGCGGCAGGCTCAATCCAAGCGCTGCAAAATTTTGATCAGCAGTATTCATTTTTAAAAGGTAATAATTAAAAACAAACATAAAATAAAAAGCCGGGTATCTCACGCCCGGCTTTCTTAAATCAAGTAATCAACTCTGTTAAAACTTAACGGTTATACCCAAATTGACAACATAGTCTGCAAAAGCAGCATCGCCGTGTGTGTAAACCCCTGTTATTTCTGTAGTTCTTATATCCGGTACGCTTTGGGTACGATCGCGAATGATCGCAATTGGTACATAAGCGTACAGGGCGATATTTTTAAATTCATAAGTTATGCCCGGTTCGGCTGAGATAATATAGCCAGGCCTTCTGAAGCCGTCGCTGCCGCCTACAAGGTCGTGTACAGGCAAACAATCGTCGCGTACGCCTAAGGAAAAGTTGAATTTTTTAACAGCTAAACCTGCCCCAAATCTGATTAGGTATTGATCCGGTACACTTAATACATCGCCGGTAGCGGCTATAGTAGTGGCGCTTGCGGGATTAACTGAGCGTAATGTTTGGTTTACATCTCTTGGATTAGCCAGGTAAAAGAAATTTCCATAAAGGCCAAAAGAATGGGTGAAGTTATAATAGGTATTCATATTAAATGAAATACCTGTACCGCCGTCGCCTAACTGGATAGATTGATCAACCGGCCCAAGCGTTCTGGCACCGGTGGCGCCGTTTAATAAATAATCCTGATAATTAGACTCGCCGGTAGGAAATTTGATGCCCAAACCCACCTGGATATTGGCTTTTGTTGCTTTCGCCGGGTTGAATAACCAATAAAAACCGGTAACGCTTATATCGCCGACACCAAATGAATGGGTGCTGAAACGGGTACCACTGCTCACTTGCGAACGGCTGTTATCAGCAAATGGGATATCTAAAATTGCTGACCATCGGTTATTAAATATACGGGTTAAGGAATTATCCTGCGTAAATACTTTATTAATTACGTTATTGTGTAATGTAAAGCGTTGGTACTGCTCTGCTTTACCTACAAAGTGCCTGAATGATTTATAATAACGGTTGTTACTATTAAATAACCAATAGCCGTTTGTGGTAGTGCTATCCGGGTGTTCATTCATTTCACAGATACCACCCGTGCTCCTGATGGCTACGCATCCCTGGGCGTATACGCTACTACGTGTAAGTAAAATAAAAAGGCAAATAGCGGTAAAAGTTTTAAGTATAGTTTTCATGTTTATTATGCTGATATAGTTTAATTAATTTCTGTTTAAATCATTTGTTAATAAGCTCCTTTTTCGAACCTTGCCGCTCTCCTTACACCATTTAATTCCCGGCCCCATCTATTTTTGCCCGGGCTATAGCATATTGGCCAACTTTATTCCCGGTTACCAAACCTGCGTCGCAATCGCTGCGGTAATGAATGGCGCCATATAACCTTGACATTGCGGCCTGGTTGGCAAAGTCAGTAAATTTTGTGCCCCTATCCGGCAATAAATAAGTTAAAATAGTGGATGCCGCGCCGCTAAAATTGGAGTGCCCGGAAGTATAAGAAGGGAAATTAGGTATGCCTGTTAAGGTTTTAATAGCAGGATTAGCCTGTGACGGGCGCTGGTTAAAGTAAAAATACTTGGTATCCCAGCAACATATTGCAGCATCCATTTCGGCCATATTTAACAGCGCTAAATTCCTTGCCCAACGCACCTCGCTGTAATTTTGTTGTACAAACTCAGTGGCAGCAATAGCATTCCAATGTCCGGGAGGCGTATAAGTTCCTGCACCATCAGCCCAAAACTCAACCTGCGCCTGGTGTTCGCGTGTGTAATTTTTACTGAAGGACAGGACTTCTGCGACCTCCTGTTTGAATGCTGCTGAGTTGGTTAAATTTGGCGGGCCGGGCCTTAAAGTTTTAACGGTGATGGTATCAAATAGAAAAGGAATAACCTTACCGAACAATGGCAGCATCGGCGGCCTCGACGGCGATTCCAGGCTGATCCAGAAAGTTTCGCCGCGGGCGGCAGTTTGAACCTGTAATTGTGTCCACATTGCCTGTGTGCCAATGGCTTTTCCTGCATTATCAGTGCGGGCGCGGGCGGCAAAGACATCCGCCACCTGGCTGCCAAGGGACTGCCCCGCATTCAGTTCAGCCCTTACATTGGCACCGGCCATTATCCGGTATTGCATTTCTTCGCTGGCTTTTTGTTGGATATAAGCGATTTCCGTCGGAAATAACAATTTCATAATTTCAACCGTTGCGCCTGCCACCACGGCATCTTCGCTTGGATACGATGGCAATGCAGATTTCGGGATCAGCGCCTGTATGCCTGCAATAGTATACGGTGCAGCACGGTTGTACATTTTTTTGAAATGATAAGCAGCAATAAGGGCATCATACTGTGCAGCACTTACATAAGCATAAGCACGAGCCGCATAAGGCGGGTTAGAAAACGGAAACTGCGGATACGCAAACGGATTGGTTGAACTGGGTGGCGGATAGGTCCCGTCTTCGTTTTGATAAGGCGGCAAATTATGTTTAGCCACCAGTTCCCGTAAAATTTCACTCCAGCGCAATACCGCACCCGCGCTCCAGTATTTTATGATGGCTTTTTGATCGTCGGTTAAACTGCTTTGACAGGCTTTTATCTCATTCAGATCCGCCACATAAGCGGGTGAAGTAACAGCATCCGGCGCAGGCACATTAAATACACTTGCATCTGTGATCAATACCGGCTTCCAGGTATCTGCATTCAGATCAATATTTGAAGGGGTAAGGGCGGGGTATAATGTGGTACGATCTATTACCGACTTTTTACATGACCCTAAAAAAACTGAAGCAGCTAAAATAAGCAGGCTGGTTATGTAATATAAATGCTTTTTCATGGCTAAATTATTTTTTGTCCTTTTTTGAAAAATTAAAGAGGTACAATACCCCTCCATAGAAATCAGTGCTTTGGCCTACGTTACGGCCATCTAAAACACGGTTGCCCCCGGCAGTAAGCTCCAGACCAGCAACAGGATCAAAACTGTACTTAAACAGCACTCCCGCCGTTGTCATATTCATTTCGTTGCTTGGAAAAGGCATATCATTTTTGCGGATGTCAAAGCCTCCATGCGTGGTTGTCTGTGACAGAATGGCTTCTGCATTAAAGTGGACACTGCGGTAACCTGTGCTTAATAAAAAATTGGTTACGTTGGGCATATAAACCCTGTTGCTATAAATTTCATGGGTAGTATAGTAAGCATCAGCATCAATAGTTATATCACTGCGTTGTACGTACTGACCGGCCCCCGCAACGAAAAATCTGCCAATCTGGTAGTTAGTCAATAACCGCAGTGAAGCGGTGGTGCTGTGCAGTCCGATAGAAACCGGCAAAAAATTTGGTTCGTAGTTACTTAAAGGCGTTGTCGCTGCCGCGATGGCATACAGACCGAAAAATCCTTTACCAATTTTGGTTTGATACGGATGCCATTTTAGGGAAATACTGAGATCCTGAAATCCCTTCTGCCCATTGAGCGTGCCAGCCGAAGCGTTGGTAGTTACATAAGGCACAGTGAATAAAAAGTCGAGCTTATTACTGATACCGTAGTTACCCATAACCGAATAGGTATTGGCAGTTAATGTACCGATATTGAGGTTGTTGCGTTTAAAAGTACCTTCCCAATAGTTGGTCCAGCTACCGTGATCGTACATAACAACACCGCAAAAAAAGTTTTTTGAGATCATCAGCCCGTCGGCGTCTGTCTGGGCATGCAAAACTTTTGAAAAAGTCATTAAACAACATACCATCAAACAGCACCTTATAAAAAACAGGTGTAAAGATTTGTTCATAATCTTTTATTAAAACAGTAAATGGAAATGGTTAAAAATGCTGATGATCTATGTTATCAGACTTAAAGTATGAACTAACACAAGCTGACATTCAGCAAGCAAGAAACTGCTTAAACTTTAACAATCGGTATAGAATAATGGCTTATAGCACCTTGAAATCAAGGTTTCAATGCTTTTTTATAAAGAATTGATTACAGCCTTACAAATATAAGGACGTGCGGAAAGTTTAAAAAGCAGTTAGCAGTTGTGATCGGGCGGTTTGCCGGGCGAGGAAATGTAGGGATGGTGTAATTGGGTGGGTATGAACCCGTTATTATTGGTATTAACGGCTTCGCCCAACGCTGAATACGTGTAATTGAAAGCCTGTAAATTGTATTCGCTGAGAACTGTGTTGACCTTTTTAGCAGCTGGCTGCTGTCCCTTTTTCGTTAGCGGAACATCGCTTATTTCTTTGGCGATTATGATATTTGCTTTTTCGAGGCGGGTTTTTGCTGTATTGGGGATACAAACAAAATACATTGTATCACGGGTCATTTTAAGCCTTACATAATTATAGTAGGCATCCTTTAGCTGTATCTGCCCCTCAATCACTTCGTACTCGGTCCAATCCTGGATGGTGGGCATGTGTACCGGTATTTTTATCTCCAGGAGCTTTGCCTCATCAATTTTGTTATCAAAAATCTGCTTGACCATCTGTACATCCGACTGGTGGATGTAATATTGAAACAGCAATGCATATCCCCCTATGCTAAACAGGTGAACACTTAATAATACGATGACGAAAAACCGTTTCAATTAAAATAGGAATTGACTCACAATTGGTATAATATGGTGAAAGTATGTAATATTTTTGATAGAAAGAAATATTTTATAAATCAACTAAATAAATTCTTTAGAATAATTCTATTTAACAAGCATTTTTTGAAAGCCCGGCCGTTAAATTCGGTATTGGGTATATTTGCTTGTATATTATTTTAAGAAAATGAACGACTTTTTAGCTGCAAGGTCGCAAATGGCCATCTCGTTAGGCTTTCACATTATTTATTCCTGTATCGGAATGGTAATGCCCTTGTTTATGGCCGTATCACATTACAAGTGGATCCGCACAGGCGATGCGGTTTATAAAAACATTACGCAGGCATGGAGCAAGGGCGTAGCGATTTTTTTTGCTACCGGAGCCGTGTCTGGTACCATTTTATCTTTCGAACTGGGGTTGTTATGGCCAAAATTTATGGAGCATGCGGGGCCGATATTCGGCATGCCCTTTTCTTTGGAGGGTGTCGCTTTTTTTATAGAAGCCATTGCATTGGGATTTTTTCTTTATGGATGGAACAGGTTTAACAAATGGTTTCACTGGTTTACCGGCGTCGTGGTGGGCATAAGCGGTATTGCCTCGGGTATTTTAGTGGTGTCAGCTAATTCGTGGATGAATAACCCCAGCGGTTTTAATTATGTGAACGGTCAGTACCTTAATATAGATCCCATAAAAGCCATGTTTAACGGCTCCTGGTTTTCTGAAGCATTACATATGACACTGGCTGCATTTTCTGCTACCGGTTTTGCAGTAGCAGGTATCCACGCCCTGATGATCGCCCGGCAAAGAAATATCCGGTTTCATACCCAGTCGTTTAAAATCGCCATCATCTTCGGAGCAGTAGCGGCTATATTACAACCCTTTAGCGGTGATATCTCTGCTAAAAATGCAGCAAAAAATCAACCCGCCAAACTCGCCGCAATGGAGTCTTATTATCATACCCAGTCTTATTCCCCCCTGGTTATTGGCGGTATACCTGATACTTTAAATAAAAAAGTTAAGTACGGCATTGAAATACCCGGACTGTTAAGCTTTTTGGTAAATGACAATTTTAAAGAACCGGTTAAAGGACTTGATACTATTCCAACCCAGGATCAGCCACCCGTAACGGTTACACACCTGGCGTTCGAACTTATGATCGCTATCGGCTCGGCGATGATGTTGTTGGGTATACTGTATTTTACAGCCTTATGGAAAAAAAGAAGCTGGCTCAATAAAAAGTGGTTTCTGAACCTGTTTATTTTAGCAACCCCGTTTGGATTTATTGCGGTAGAGGCCGGATGGACGGTTACCGAAGTAGGCAGGCAGCCATGGATCATCCAGGGTATTAT